>ASHK01000669.1 GCA_000695745.1 Vibrio madracius
TCTTCTATCAATGGTTTCCATTAGGGCCGGTACATGGACTTAAGCATTGGTACCATGTGTCTACTAAGGATTTTGTGCACTTTAGAGATAGGGGAGTCGCACTGTATCCCGACCAAAGTTACGACCAACACGGCTGCCATACTGGTGTCGCGGTTGTAGAGGGTGAGAAGCTTAACCTTCTTTATACCGGACATTTAGTCTGTGAACCCGATAGTGGATACCCAACACAAGTTCTTGCTGTGATGGATAAAGAAGGCAAAGTAGAGAAAAAAGGCGTTGTCGTTGACTATAATCCTAAGCACTATACGCACAACATGCGTGACCCTGTCACATTTTGTCGGGGCGATGATTATTTCATGCTAATCGGTGCCGAAAGTCATGAGCACCAAGGTAAGTTGGCGCTCTATCACGGTAAACGGATCGACGATTTTCAATACAGGGGAGAGGTGGACATTGGTTTGAGTGAGTTTGGGTATATGTGGGAGTGCCCGAATTACTATGAAGATGCACAGAACGGCGTGCTCATTTTCTCTCCTCAAGGCGTCTCTTCTGAAAGCAAATATGACTTTAACAATGTATTTTCTGTGGTCTATATGGTTGGCAAGCCGATAGATACCGAGAATAACAAGTTTGAACATCATGGCTATTTTGAACTTGATAAAGGCTTTGATTTCTATGCACCTCAAACCTATTGTGATAATGAGGGGCGACGCAGTTTTGGTGGGGTGGTTGGGTAACTCCAAAAGCGAATACCCCACGGATAGCAACTATTGGGCACATATGCTGACGTTACCAAGAGAGCTTAAAATCGAGGGCAATAAGTTACTTCAGATACCCATTGCTGAGCTTGCAAAGCTTAGAACCAGTAACGACGAGCTAACGGCTCAATATCAATTGAAAAGTCCGGCTTTTGAACTGGAGTTGGAGGTAGGTTCATCATTTTCGATTGAGTTTGCCAATGAACGCGGCGACACAATGACTTTTTCAGGGACTGAACAAGAGTGGTGTTTAGATAGAACGCACGTGACCGACACGTATGCAGAGAAGTTCGGCTCAATTCGTTACTCGTTACGTCACAGTGATGACCCTAGAGTGCGTGTGTTTGTGGACCACTCCAGTATTGAAATATTTTGTGACCGAGGGGAGACCGTGTTTACATCGCGTATTTTTGTTCGCGACTTAAATCGCCTCAACAGCTGCAATGTCTCAGGGAAGGTTCATTATCTCAGAGGCATCAGGTACGACTAAACGCTGAAATAAGAAAGACCAGCTTTCGAGCTGGTCTTTCTTATTCGTCCCGGAGTATCGCTTATTGTTTATGGTAGCTTAACTTAGAAGCACTAAGCTCCATAATCATGGTTAGCTCTTCATCAGTCACCAAATCTTCCAACTGTTTTGCTGTTGACAGACGTTCAACAAAGCGCTTTACGTCACGAAGCTGCTCTGTATTCAGATGATGCATAGCGTCGACAATGTCTTTTTCTAGCGCTTGATTCATAACTGCATCACTCCTCTTTATCTCCTTATCTTAAGTTAGACCATATGAGCCTAATAGCAAGGGTTTTTATGCATGTTGTTACACTTGGTAGCAAAGTCACTTTATAGAGAATGAAGGGTTAACGACATAGAAAAACAATACAAATTGTGTGGAAAAAATAAAGTGCTCATTTAGATAACAATTAGAAAATATATTTACATCGCGATTACAAATTGGAAACTGATAATTAATAACTTCAATAGTAGTGAAGATTTACTCTGTATGTGAGAAAGATCACTTAAAGTAATTTATCTGATAAAAAGTTCCCCTAAATTACCTCAATAAATGTTTTTAAAGCTAAATGTATATTTATTTATATTTAAGTCATTGAAATTGTTGGTTTTTGTATTTTATAAAATGATGATTTAGATAGGCATTTTCAAATTCTTAGGATTGCTGCGTGTCGGGATATTAGTGAAAATTTCTCTCGTTCATTCGGTACATGATTTTCAAACTATTGAGTGATGTCATTAGTGAATGAGTTGTCAAAGTTTTTAACGTGGCTTATTCACGACAACTCGATAGCTTTTAAAAAATAACAAAAATAGTTAATTACAATCCTTGGGGTTAATAATGAAAAATACGTTCAAACTATCGCTAGCTGCAGTACTTATCTCTTCTGCAATGGCGGCAAACGCTGGTATCAGCATCGTAGACAACGAGCAAGGCAACTTCTCTATCGGTGGTGACGTTGAATTTGACTTCAACTTCCAAAATCGTGACAGTAATGAAAACGTTCTGGGCGAAACTAACAGTGAGTTTGACCAAACTGGTCGTATTCTTGTTGCGTTCTATGGTGAGCGTTACACAGAATCTGGTCACGTATTCCAGTTCAACGCACAACCACTAATGAAAAGTGATGGTCAAGTTGGCCTAGATGATGCTTGGTTCGGTTTTGGCGCGAAAGATGGTTGGAACCTACGTATGGGTCGTTTCGAAGCGTTCGATATGTTCCTGTTGGTCAAGATACGTTCCTAGACTACACTGGCGACACAGCAAACGATCTATATATTGATGGCGCAGCGTACGTATACCAAATGAAAGAGGGCCGTGGTCGTGGTTCAAGCGGTCAGCTAATGTACAGCCAATCTTTTGGTAACCTTTACCTTGAACTTGCTTCTATGATTGGTCCACGTGATGTGTTGTTCTCTGGAGATAAGTACCACGGTGCAACAATCAACCGCGATTTAACTAAAGACTCTGTACTACTACGTCCAGTCGTATCTTACACCGTTAATAACTTCAGCATTGCAGCGGCGATGGAAGGCAACCTAGTTAAAGATGCAGTTGTAGTTGACTCTGGCAACGGGTTGGTTGATATTTCTAACCGTCTAGGCTTTGGTTTAACAACTAAATACCAAGCCAATGACTGGAACTTGATTGCCAACTTTGCTTACATGGACGCTGTTGACGAAACAAACATGACCTTTGGTGTGAACGCATTGTTCAAAGGCTTCGGTCTAGGCTACATTCACGCGAACAACGATTACGAAAAAGACAAAATTGCTACGACAGTAAACGGCAACGCGAAAGTGGATACTGTATACGCATCTTATGAGTTTGCTGATGTGTTAGAAGTTGATGATTTCTCTATCTACCTAGGTACATACTACTCGAAACAAACGTCTGACATCGCTCACTACGAAGAAGACGGTGACTTAGGTGCACGTGTACGCTTCAAGTACTTCTTCTAAGCGCTTAGCCGTATAGAAAGGACACTGCCTTATAATAAACGGAGCCAACCAGCTCCGGTTTTTTTGTTTTTACGTTGTTCCATATTTTGTCTGTTTTCCTTCGATGTTTGATAGAAGTGTCTATCTAGGTTACGTCTATTGCTAGAGAATTTTCTTGCTGGACGCGACCAATACGTTCAGAATCACCAATCACCAATCACCAATCACCAATCACCAATCGTGAATGTTGTTCTACGAGGAGTATTTCCTGCGTTCTAGGAAAGCTTGTGTCGCTTGTAATTAGGTAGCGAATAGCATTACGGTTCTAATTATCTAAACCAGGTGTCTACGTCGCTGCTAGGACGTTTTAAACAGCAGAATTATCCGGCGAGATAAATACCGCAAGGTGATGTTGAGAACATGGCTTTTTGTTGTAATGACGAGACGGTTGGTAAGGGAAGGCAGCACTAAACACAGACCCATATGCCCTATGGCACTGCTGCGAAGCAGGCTATGCTGCTTCAATAAAGCCCAAACGCAAAAAGCTCACCGAAGTGAGCTTTTAAACAGAGAGAATCGTTGGATTAGAATATCAAATGTGCGATACCAGCGATGACTGGAAGCGTAATCAAAGTACGCAGAATAAAGATTGCAAACAGTTCAAAGATGTTCACTGGGATACGCTACCAAGAAGTAGAGCCCCCACTTCAGACATATAGATAAGCTGTGTCACTGACATCGCAGCGATAACAAAACGTGTCATTTCACTGTTGATAGATGCCGCTAGGATTGACGGAATGAACATGTCCGCAAAACCTACAACCATCGTTTTTGATGCCGCCACCGCTTCAGGAACGCCTAACAACTCTAGATAAGGGATAAATGGCGTACCTAAGGTTTCAAATATAGACGTATACTCAGCGATAACCAGCGCCATGGTCCCGAGCCCCATAACGACAGGAAGGACACCAAACACCATATCGACGGCATTCTTAATACCTTCACCAAATACCGATTTTGCTGAAGTCACGGTGCCCGCTCTTTTCAGCGCTAAATCAAGACCCCAAGAGAAAGTAGAATAGCCCTCAGGAATCACTTCTGCATCTTTAGCAGGCTTAGTGCCATCAATGAACACGTCTTTTTTGTTACGTAGCGGTGGCAAACGAGGAATGATGATCGCTGCAACAACACCCGCTAAACAGATCGCACCGTAAAAGGGTAAGAACAGATGCTCAAGCTCAACCTGAGCAATCACCACCAAGCTGAACGTAATGGAGACTGCTGAGAAAGTGGTACCAATGACGGCCGCTTCACGCATCGTATAGAATTTGTTTTCGTATTGCTTACTGGTTAGCAAAATCCCAACACTGCCATCTCCTAGCCAAGATGCCATACAGTCGATAGCACCGCGACCTGGTAAGTTAAATACTGGACGCATTATTTTACTTAGCAGCGCACCAAAGAGTTCTAACAAACCAAAGTTTAGCAATAGAGGGAGCAATAGGCCGGCAAAGATAAATACTGCAAACAGAGTCGGCAGTAGTCCTTCAAGCACGAGACCACCGGTGTTTTCTTCCCAAATCGCTTGAGGACCTACTTGGAAGTAAGTCATTACTACCGCTAAGCCACCGATCAAACGAACCGCTAGCCACATTGGACTTGGGTTGAATAGACCGTTTAAAAATCATTCTCATTAATGAAGGCTGGTTTAGCGATACGAGTGACGACCGACGCGACAGCCATAAACGCGATAATAGCAGTAACAAGAGGTACGATGAAATCGCCAACCGCTGCTTGTAGCGACTTAGCTAAAACGGCAACAGGTATGGTCAAACCGCCATCAAACGTGATTGGAGCCATAAATAGGAACAGGCCAATTAAAGACGGGATGAAGAACATCCAGAAATTGCCTTTCTTCCCAGATTCAGGAACAGATTGAGCGTTATTTTGCATTTTTCTCTCGTGTTACAACTAGTTAATAATGGACAATCCCTTTGCCTATTTATTCACTAAACATCCATATTTGCTCATTGCGCGCAAGATTTACTGTTTTTTATTAGTCAAGGCAATACTATTCATCGATAAAGCCTAAATATTCATTATTAAGCGCTAAATTTACCGATGATATGCAAAACAATGTGTGCTAGTTAGGCAATGTAACTGTGGTTAAGTATAGAGGGTTGTTACTCTTTGAGCTTAATGCTCTAAAGCGCTACACTAAACAAAGAACTTAACTTATTGAGAATTATCACAATGCCTCGCAAGAAACTTCCGGTGCCTTTGATTTTGCTTATCCCACTTTGCCTTCTTGTTGTTGTTATCGTGGCAGGAATGTATCGATTCTCGATGTCCGATGAGGAAATATTGGCTAAGTTTCCCTCTCACCAAGTGGAAAAGGCCGATGTCGTTGTAGAGACTATTTTGGGTATCAAAGCGTCCAATCCATGGACAATTCAAGTACCTGAAACCAGCGCTTTCTCTCTGTTGACAGACATCGACGTAGATAAGCAGGTGGCAGCAGGAGGCTACGATGATGGTGTGGATCGTGGTAACGTCTATCTCCTCTATCGATTTAAACAGATTACGCTTGAAAACGATAAGCTACATTTTGCTATCGTCCCTTTTGCTGTCAGTAACCAAGGTTCCGGTGTCTTCTATTATCTCGGATTATTTAACTGGGATGAGGCGAGGCAGCGGGTGATTTTAACCGATGCTAAGTTGGCCGGAGACCGGATAAACATCGAGTCGTTAAACGTAACTGAACAAAAAATAACACTTACATTCAAAAGTCATGGGCCTGAGCAATCAATGGCAGAAGTGCCAGCTAAGGAAAACGCCCTCGTTTGTACACTGCAAAAAGGAAAATTGACAGGATGTTAGTTGGAATTTGTTTCTAGCAGTAAATGATATGCATCTTTATTACTTATTATGTTGAGAATGTGAGCTTGATTACATAATATGACGCTTAGATGTTGTTATTTTTTAGACAAACGGAGCTTGCAAATGATTAATAAGCGTTTTTTTAAAACTAAAGATGAAGTCGAAGTCACATTCGAGCTAGATGCAACTAATATTGAGAGTGCGGTGCTGGTTGCGGAATTCCATGATTGGCAGCCTATGCCCATGAAGAAAGTGGCGAAAACCAAGTCGTTCAAATACAAAACTCGTCTTCCAAAAAATGCGGAGTTTCAATTCCGCTATCTTGTGAATGACAATGACTGGGTAAACGATGCTAACGCGGATAATTATGTCCCAAATGGCTTTGGCGCAGACAACTGCATTGTCAAAACAGAACCGCTTTGTGAAGCTTAGCTCCCCGTATCACTCATTTTGTAGAAAGCGAAGCGACAAGCTTCGCTTTTTTACATTCTTATCACAGCTTTTACCTTAATTTTCCTCACAATCGGATGCAATTCACCGAAGAAAGGATTACTCTGTTGACTCTTTTTTTAACGGAATGCATTGGAACCATTGTGCAATCGAATCAACCCACAGACGGAGTATGCACGGCAAGAGCTTCGTCACGAAGACTAAAACGCGGCCTCGCCTTTACTGTGCCTCTCATTGCGGCGTTTCTGTTTCTTCATAGTCTGCCTAGTTCAAACCTAAATGGAACGGTAGAACTTGATCTGAATGATTCACCTATCGCCAAAGCCATCACTCCTGAGCCTATCGCTGCCGAATTGCCGCCCAAGTTTGCTTACACGGTAAAAGCTGGCGACAGTTTAAGTCAGATTTTTG
>ASHK01000670.1 GCA_000695745.1 Vibrio madracius
GTAGGCGGGTGGCTCGCCGTAAAACTTCATCACATAGTTACCCGCACGCGCCCAATCTACCTGTTCTACCTCGTAGTAGTGATAGCTTGCGGCTATTTGAGTGAGAGAGTCATAGCTGCTTGAGAAAGACGGGGTTAATGCCCCAGGTAAGCCTGAGTCAGATTGACCATTTTCCCACGCTGCGGTGTAGACGGTGGCTGGATTCTCGATCGTCGTAGTTCGGTCAATTTGAATGTCGACCCAAGTTGGGGGCGATAGGTTAAATCCATCGTCTACTTGATAAGAAAAGCCGTCTAAGCCGACAAAATGGCTGTTTGGCTGATACAGTACTTGTCCTTCTGCAAGCGTAACCGTTCCATAATTGGGTTTGGACGCAATAACAATGGTCAGCTCATCAGCTTCGGGGTCTACATCATTTGTTAATACATGGCAAAGTAGTGCCTGATTCTCTAGACCAATACAACTATCTGGGTAGCTCGCGGTGACCTCATTTTTCCACCTTTCTGAGTCCAGTGGATAGTCATCGTCGATATCGGCAACACCGTCTGCATCATCGTCACTGTCTTTATTGTTTCCAATGCCATCGCCGTCCGTGTCAATGGATTCGGTAGGATCCAGAGGAAAGGTGTCTTCGGCATCAACGACACCATCATTGTCCGAGTCTTTGGAAAGTGGCGATAGGTCGAACTGAAGACGATCAACACGGATAGACCCGTCTACTGCCGCCAGTGTAAACGTATGTACCCCTTTGGTTAACCATAGGGTTTTGGGGGACGTTTGTTCAAATTCGCGAGTAACCTGAGTAGAGGAAAGAAACGGGATCTGAAACAACACTTCTGAACCATCCCGCAGCTCGACATATCGGAGTTTATCGGCAGAAGAACCGAGCCAGGCGGAGAATTCGTAGTACGCTTCCTCCTCCACTTGAACGGTATAGTTCATCCATTCGTTGCGCGCGAACCAACCAATGTGCACTTGCCCATCACTGTGGGTGGAGAAGTCTACGCTATCATTACGGTATTGTTTTCCCCCTCGGTTCTCTGGTTCCTTGTCGAAGTAAGCCGCGCCTTGACCACCAAGATCATAGTCTTCTGCTTCCACGGTGGTTGGCAGCTTATGATTAGGTAAAACAGATTTTGTGTTGTCCCAAGGATACACATCTTCAAGGTCGGAGACGCCATCGTTGTCAGAATCGATGCTAGCGAGTGCCAGCGAGGTACTTAGCAACAACCCAAGCACCATTACGTAGAGAATCGATGCGGGATAGTTCAA
>ASHK01000671.1 GCA_000695745.1 Vibrio madracius
TTAGTACAAATGATTAGACTGACACAAGGCGAATGGAACATTAGCGTAACGGATCCTTATGCCCACGATGACCCAGAGGTTTCACCACCGGTTCGTCATTTTCGACATCACGCCTTGAAAACACACAATGAAATTATTTTGAACGTAAATCTCAACTTTATTGCTGGAGTCTATCCATATTTGACTCAAGGTATCAAAAGAGAAGCGATCGCCTCGCAACAAGTTTTGGTTTCAAGTAACAATGGTCATAGTCAACTGACCTTTCAATTGCCTGATCATAACGATAGTGATGACTATCAAGGTAGGCAAAATTTGTATTTAGGAATGCCAGCAAGTATCCGCATTGATGAAACCACAGAATAAAACTTAAACCGGCAAACAAATAGTTTAATACTTTTCGTTTGCCTGTCGCCCTATACTGTTATCAACAATGCAAACAGGAAATGTGGAATGAAAATCGACAAAGTGGCCGGGGGACATGTTCCTCAAACCAACTTTAATCAATCTAAAACGCAGACGACTGAAGCTCCGATGCGCAAGACCATTTCTGAGTCAGCGTTCAACGCGAATACGGCGGCACTAGATAAAGCGCAAGCTGAGCTTTCTGCTATGCCAAATGTCGATATGGCGAAAGTCGAGGCTGTACGTAACGCACTGGCAAAAGGTGAGCTAGGACTAGACGTTAAAGCCCTATCACAAGCAGTAATGCGTTTTCATACCGGACATGAGTCTTAGTCTTTTATTATCTCATCACGGCTAAGCAAGAGGACAACCACATGGCGGCAACAAGGACAGAGCTAGTCCAGCAATTTGTGCTTTCGATTTCCGAAGACATCAAACTTTATCGCAAACTTTTGGCGCTCTTACAGCATCAAAAAGCCTGTATTTGAAATTTGATGGTGAAGCGCTGAGTAACAATATCCATCACCAACTGCCTGTCCTCAAGCAACTTGGAAGCAATGCCAGCAAACGCAGCCAAACATTAATGCAGCTCAAGTTACCTTGTTCCGAGGCGGGTGCCAAGAAGCTGATTCGTGCTCTACCAGCAAAGCTTTCTAGTACCATTGCCAACCAGTGGCAAATTTTAGAAACGCTGATTAAAGAGTGTCAAAAATACAATCATGATAACGGCCAAAGCTCTGCGGCCTTCCATGAATTGTTGGCGGAACTGATTGGGCAAGAAAGACACTGTTATGGGGAACATGTCAGATAACGTGCGTGCCCCATCTTGCTGTCTTCATTTATCTTTATGGGTGTTCCTAAGCGTCGCCTGCCTTTGGCTTAGTCAAAGTTACGCCAATGTTCGCCCACCCGACAGCGCTATCCAGCCACATTTGAATACGTTAAAACCGTATCAAAAGCAGATCATGAATAAGTTTGAAGAATTCAATCCACTCGTGGATGAAATCTTCAAACAGCTCTCTCAGCGAGCACTGCCGGACAGCCTCATTTTAGTGCCTATGCTGGAATCGTCTTATAACCCTAACGCGATATCTCCAGCTAAAGCTGCTGGACTGTGGCAATTAATGCCCGCGACTGCGAAACGCTTTGGACTCACAGTCACTGAACAGCATGATCAGCGCTTTGAAATTGCCCCGAGCACTCAAGCCGCAATGCAATATCTCGACTTTTTGTATAACAAGTTTGGCGGTGACATCAACCTGACTCTGGCGGCTTATAACGCAGGCGAAGGCGAGTACAACGGGCCATCAAAAAGGCGGGCAGTCGGCAGTTTTCAGACTTGCGCCTCCCTCGAGAAACCAAGCATTATGTTCATCGCTTTTATGCCTGTTATCACTGGTTGATATCCAGTCTCTGAGACAAGGTCGTGTGACTACGTTATGGTTGTTTGCCAATGAAACGCAGTGGCAACAAGCGCCTCTTATTGACTTAACTCCACTCCCTCCGTTGATTTCATTGTGACTAAGCTAACAATCTAAGAATTGCTTGTTCCCATCACATTATTCACTGGTAAGATGCTGACATTCTAACCTAGTCATCCAAACTCACTTTCATGCATAACGAACGCAAGGCAATCATCTTCGGCTTGTCGGCTGTCCTCTTGTGGTCAACCGTCGCGACCGCATTCAAATTAACCTTAGCGGAATTCACGCCAGCTCAAATGGTCGCTGCTGCTTCATTCGCTTCCACTGTCGCGTTAGTCGCTGTGTGCGCATTTCAAGGCACTTTATCGCAAGTAAAAACTACCTTCGTTTCCAACCCATTTTATTATCTTCTGCTTGGTTTAATTAACCCACTGGCGTACTACCTGATCTTGTTTAAGGCATACGACCTGCTTCCTGCGTCTCAAGCTCAACCCATCAATTACAGCTGGGCCATTACTTTGACATTAATGGCTGCCGTGTTCTTAAAACAGAAAATTCGTCCTCAGGATTGGTTTGCGTGCGTGTTGGGTTATTTAGGTGTAGTGGTTATTGCGACGAAAGGTGATGTGCTGGGGTTACAGTTCGACAGTCCTGCTGGAGTGGGTTTAGCGCTGCTGTCTACCTTACTGTGGGCGGGCTATTGGATCTTGAACACTCGTAATACCGCCGATCCTGTGGTTGGGGTCTTACTCGGCTTTTTAGTTGCTCTGCCTTTTGCTTTTGCTGTTGCGCTTTACGAAGGAGCGTCGTGGTCAACAATCAGCATGAAAGGCTGGCTCGCTGTTTCTTATGTTGGGTTATTTGAAATGGGCATCACTTTCGTTCTGTGGTTAAGCGCGCTGAAGCTAACGCAAAATACCGCCCGCATCAGTAACCTTATCTTTGCTTCACCCTTTATTTCATTGATGCTTTTAGCGTATGTCATTGGCGAAGAGATTCATCCATCAACACTCGTTGGCTTGGTGCTTATCGTCATTGGATTAGTGGTACAGCAAATCAAACGTAAAGCTTAAATTCATCCCCCTTCTCTACAGCCGTTGATCCGATGTTTTAAACATTGGGTCAACGGCATTAACATCGTTTTTTTCATACTTTTTTTAACCAGATCTCAAAAACGAA
>ASHK01000672.1 GCA_000695745.1 Vibrio madracius
CAGCCTTCAGGGTAGGCCGATTTAGCTAAATCAATAATTTTAATGGTATGTGCTAGTTCAGGCGTCGACTCTAAGCGAAAGTGAAACCACTGATAAAACTCTGACTGATTGTCGTTGACGATTTTAAGTTGGATATCATTGTTGTCGTCGGCTTTAACGACTTGGATATTGCCACTTTCAAAGTTGCTGAAGATTTTCATCGGCTTAGTTCTCTTTATTCGGTGTATTGAGCAAGACCTCGAGGCTACCACATACCATGGCTATTTGAGTATAAATACAATGTCAGATTCGTGCCGACTTTATAACGGTAACTCAACATGCATCTTCAAACCGCCCAATCGACTTCTAGATGCCTCTATCTGACCGCTATGCTGCAAAATGGCGCTCTGAGTAATCGCCAGCCCCAAGCCGGTGCCACCAGAATCGCGATCGCGCGCTGTTGACACTCGGTAGAACGGACGGAAAATATCTTGTAATTCATCGTCAGGCACACCAGGACCATCATCTTCTACGACAATACGTAACGTATCTTTATCAGTCGACAAAGTAATATTAATGGCCGTTTTACCGTAACGAATGGCATTTCTCACAATATTTTCAATGGCACTCATCAGCAATTTAGGGTTGCCAGAAATAGAGACATCCGGGATCTCAGAAAATCGCAGTGTTTTGCCTAATTGCTCGGCTTCAAATTCAGCATCACTAAAGATCTCTTCCCATAAGCTACTCGCAGGTTGAGATTCGCGAGTCACATGGCTGTCGGTGTTCATGCGTGATAGTTCCAACAGTTCACCAATCATTTGTTCCAACCGCTGAGCCTCAGTATCAATTCGTAATAGTTCTTGGCTCTCGCCCTGTTTGCGTGTTGCTAATGCGGTCGCCATTCTCAGGCGAGTGAGAGGGGAGCGAAGTTCGTGAGAAATATCGGACAATAGACGCTGTTGCCCAGAGATCATCTGATTGACCGCCATCACCATCTGATTAAAACTGCTGCCTGCTTGTTTGAACTCGGACATGCCTTTTTCTAGCTCAGGATCTTGTTTGAATTCGCCATTGGCGACTCGCTTAGCCGCTAGCTCCAACCTTCTTGCTGGTTGGCTTAATGCCCATGCCAGCCATAACAGTAACGGTGTACTGACCGCCATCACGGCAAATAACAGCTGAAAGGGTTTATCAAACATACGCAGTAAAAAAGGTGGCGGCTCGGTCCAGCGCAATCCGATATAAAGGTATAGCTCTTGATTTGCTAATTTAATGGGAACGGGACCAGCCAGCATGTAACGCCCATAGAGTTTCTGCATAGGGGTATCAAAAGAATCGACAGAAGTAATGAAGTTCTTTAACACTTTGGTCTTAAA
>ASHK01000673.1 GCA_000695745.1 Vibrio madracius
TTGACGAGCCATACAAATTGCGAGTCCAAGCGTTACATTGGATTTACCAACACCACCTTTACCACCAGTGACTGAAATCACTTTCGTCAACGTTGGCTGAGTCAAACGTCTTAAGCCACTCGCTTGGTCATGTATCATGTTATTTGTCATATTCGCTTGCACCTAAACCCCCTCCATATCACTGTTCCAGAAGTGGGGTTCATTCTCTGTCGACTTCTCTAATAATTCGTTCGCTTTCGCGACCATATATTTGGGCTGCGCAATTACAATGTCTTCTGGCACCCGTTGTCCATTGGCAATATAGGTGACTGGTAGTGCATTTTGTACTACGACACTAATAAATTCGCCCAAGCTTAACGACTCATCCAACTTAGTCATAATGCATCCCGATAATGGGATACGTCTAAAGTGGTCTAACGTTTCTTGTAATACTTGACGCTGTGCAGTTGCAGGCAGCACCAAGTAGCTGTGAATTTCTTCTCCACTCTCCTGCATCAGAGTATCTAGTTGCTCGGAAAGCCGGACATCTCGCTGCCCCATACCCGCGGTATCGATAAGCACTAAGCGTCTGTTTCGTAACTGATAGAGTACATCGGCAAGTTCTTCAGAATCTTTAGCTACTCTGACCGGACAACCCATAATTCTGCCGTATATCGACAATTGCTCATGCGCGCCGATGCGATAGGTATCTGTGGTGACTAGAGCAACATTATCTGAGCCATACTCCATCGCTGCTCTTGCGGCAAGTTTTGCCACAGTGGTGGTTTTCCCAACCCCTGTTGGACCTAGCAGCGCCACGATGCCACCCTTACGCAGTATATCTTGTTTACTCACAACAATTTGGTCTGAAACCAAAGATAGCAGCGCCTTCCAAGCTTTTTGAGGTGGCGTATCTTCCGGGATGTAACAGGCCAATTGGTCGGACAGCTCCGGCGATAAGCCCATTCGTTCTAGGCGCTTGATTAACATCGCTCGAAGTGGCTCTCGTCGCTCTACTTCTTGCCACATTAAACCGGAAACTTGATGCTCCAGCAAACGACGAATCGAAGACATGTCTTCCTTCATCGCTTCAAGTTCCTCACCTATTTTAGCGTCACGACCATTAGAACCACGGCGAGGTGCTTCAGCACTGTTATCAGCAAATGGAGTACGCCCTGAGGTGCGTAGACTCGAACGACTATCGCGAGAGTCAAGCTCAGAGCGGGTCTCTTGAGCATATTGGTAGCGGTCACTGTTTTGATAACCGTCACTGACTGATTTGGCTCGCTCTGATTGTCGTTCTAATAAAGCGGACAGAGAATCTGGCGGCGTCGATGCACTTTTACTTACGTGACGCTCACCGCCACGATAATTCTTAAGCATATTAGCAAATCGATCGGTGACAGAAGGCGCACTGGTTGGGCTTTTTTGATTGAGATTCACAACATCATCCTTGAGGCTGCGTCCACTATTCTGGTGGCGATTATCACTGTAACGCTCATCGGTCTGCCGACATAACCACCTTGTGAACGTGCTGGTGCCGCCAATGCATTACTTTGCATCTGACGTGGTACCGATGATGAGCTATCACCATCGACGGCAGCAACGATTTCTACCCCACCCGCCACTTTTTTATTGGACATGATCACCGCTTCAGCACCAAGTTCTTCTTTTACTTGGAGCAGCGCCTGACGCATATCTCTGGCAAAAAATCGTTTAATTTTCAACTGTTACATCCATTTCTGATCCAAGCCGTTAATTACCGACGGCTTGCACAATTCGAATTTGTTTTTCATCTGGAATTTCTTGGTACGACAAAACTCGTAAGTTTGGAATGGTATTTTTCACAAACTTAGCTAATGTCGAACGCAATACTCCAGAGGTCAGCAGTACCGCTGCCTCACCTTTTAGCTCTTGCTCTTGAGTCGCTTGAGTTAACGATGCTTGTAATCGTTCGGCTAATCCAGGTTCAATTCCAGTTGATTCACCACCGGAAGCTTGCATAGTCTGATGCAATATTTGTTCCAGTTCAGGGATTAGAGTAATCACCGGCAACTCCGGCTCTATTCCATTGATTTCCTGAACAATTAGTCGTTTCAGCGCTATTCGAACTGCCGCCGTAAGAACGTCAGGTTCTTGACTCTTACCCGAATACTCGGCCAAGGTTTGTACAATCGTTCGAATATCTCGGATTGGTATCGCTTCATGCAGCAAGTTTTGTAGTACTTTGACCACAGTACCTAACGGCAACTGTTCTGGCACAAAGTCCTCCACCAACTTAGGTGCGCTGCGCCCTAACATTTCAAGCAGGTTTTGTACTTCTTCATGGCCCAACAACTGAGCCGCGTTATTGGTCAACAGCTGGCTTAGATGTGTCGCCAAGACGGTTGAAGAATCAACAACGGTATAGCCCAACGCCTGAGCATGCTCGCGCTGAGCTTCTTGAATCCAGACCGCTTCAAGACCGAATGCTGGGTCGATGGTTTGCTCGCCATCAATCAAACCATAAACTTGGCCCGGATTAATCGCTAACTCTTGGTCTGGACGAATTTCCGCCTCACCAACCGCGACCCCCATCAAGGTGATTCGATAAGAGTTTGGTGTCAGCTCTAGGTTATCGCGAATATGAACCGCGGGGATGAGAAAACCAAAATCTTGAGACAGTTTCTTACGAACGCCTTTGACGCGTTCAAGTAATTCACCACCTTGGTCTCGGTCCACCAGCGGGATAAGTCGATATCCCACTTCCAAACCAATAACATCGACAGGATGTACATCATCCCAAGACAGCTCCTTAGGTGTTGAGGACGTTTCTGGGCTGCTAAGCTCGGCAGGAAGGTTTTTCTGCTGTTCTTTTTTGGCTTGCTTTTTTATGTAACCAATAAGCCCCCTAGACCGGCAATCAACGCCAACATCAAGAAGGCAAAATGAGGCATACCTGGCACAATGCCCATCACACCTAAAATACCTGCCGTTATCGTTAGCGCTCTAGGATTATCAAACAGTTGGAAAACAACTTGTTGTCCCATGTCCTCGTCAGTATTTTGACGGGTCACCATAATTGCAGCCGCGATAGAAAGGAGTAGCGATGGAATCTGTGCCACTAAGCCATCACCAATGGTCAACAGCGTATAGATTTGGATAGCTTCACCAAAACCTAACGAGTACTGCATCATACCAATACTCAAACCACCAATGATGTTTAAGAACAGGATCAGAATACCCGCAATGGCATCCCCTTTAACGAATTTTGACGCGCCATCCATCGAGCCATAGAAATCCGCTTCTTTGGTCACTTCTGAACGACGGATTCTCGCTTGTTCTTGATCAATAAGGCCGGCATTTAAGTCCGCATCAATAGCCATCTGTTTACCGGGCAATGCATCCAACGTAAAGCGGGCACTCACTTCTGAGATGCGCCCGGCACCCTTAGTAACGACCATAAAGTTAATGATCATTAAAATCATAAACACGATCAAACCGACCGCGTAGTTGCCGCCTATCACAACATTACCGAAGGCTTCAATCACATTACCCGCAGCACCACTGCCTTCGTGACCATAAAGCAAGACCACACGCGTGGACGCAACGTTAAGTGCCAAACGTAGTAAGGTAGCAATAAGCAGAACAGTAGGAAAAGCGGCGAAGTCCAATGGTCGACGTGTGTAGACCGACACCAACAGTACCACCATCGATAGTGCAATATTGAAGGTAAAGAAAAGGTCGAGAAGAAATGCAGGGATCGGCAGAACGATCATCGCGAGTGCCGCGAGGACCATCACTGGTGCTCCAATGGCAGGTAATGCTCGACGAGGGATCGTCGGTAACCTATCGACAAAAGGTAACGTTAACTTCATTTACTACTTCACTGCATGACCACTCATTTTAAGCGGGGTCTTGTTTTTTTCTATAATAGGCAAGGAGATAGCAAGAATTAAGCCAACAGGAAGTGTCATTATTTTGACACTTATTTTTATCTTCAAGGTTAGTAACGCATATCTTTTGGAATGGTGATGTGGTCGTTTTGCAGCGTGGGGCGGTGTCCACCTTTTTTACGATACTGCTTTAGCTGATACACGTAGGCTAATATTTGTGCCACCGCAGCAAACAGACCATCAGGAATCTCCTGCTCAAGCTCGGTGGTATGGTAAAGAGAGCGTGCCAGCGGTGGCGATGGAATCACGTAAATACTGTGCTCTCTTGCCACCTCACGAATTTTCAGCGCCATATGATCGACACCCTTCGCGACCACAATGGGTGCTTTGTCCTGCCCTTGCTTATAGCGCAGCGCTACTGAGAAGTGTTCAGGGTTAGTAATAATCACGTCCGCTTGCGGTACTTCCGCCATCATTCTTCGCTGGGCGGCTTCTCTTTGCAACATACGAATGCGCCCCTTCACTTCAGGTTTACCTTCAGTATCTTTAAACTCATCTTTGACTTCTTGTTTAGTCATTTTGAGCTGATTTGCGTGTTGCCAAATCTGGAACGGAATATCGATGGCAACCACGATCAACAGTGTGGCGCTAATCAACAAAATAAAGTTAAGTAAAATATCGAGTGCATGAAAAATATTCTGTGGAAAAACTTCCATACTCAGCTGGAACAAATCTGCTCTGGAAGCATTAACCAGATAGAATGCCATTCCCGCTACCAATGTTACTTTTAAAATTGATTTGATAAGCTCAACCCAACTTTGCATGCCCACCATACGTTTAAGGCCACTAAGCGGGTTCATTTTCGATAACTTTGGCATCGCCGCTTCGGTTGAAAAACTGATTCCGCCACACCAGCCGCACCAATCAACGCTGCGATAAATAGCACCAACAAGATAATTAACAGTGGAA
>ASHK01000674.1 GCA_000695745.1 Vibrio madracius
GGTATCATTGAGTTTTGCGTTATCTAGCCGTTAGCGTGATCGTAAGCCTATCAGAGTATTCGCCAGCCAACGCCCTCGGTTGGGGCCTAACCTCTATAGAGAACGGCACTCGCGTGTAACGTTTGGCTTGCATCGGCTCGATGGACCGCTGGTAAACCTTATCTGGACTCCAACTTTCGTTATAAAGCCTTAATGAATAATCGATGTATTCGTTATTTATCGACGAATGTTTTAACCGCCCATGATGGCTCTCAATACGAATAGAGACCGAGGCATTACTTTTCATTTCAAGCCAGATATTACGCTTAGACCCTTTGGTCATTTCTCCCATATCCACGCGATATGAGTTTCCCATTTGCGACAACCACGGCGCTGACGCGGTAGAGACTTTCATTGCCACCACAGGAATGGAGCGGTAATTAATATCTAAAAGCCGAGTTGGCTGCCTTAAATCACCATCCAGCATAGCTTGGAGTCTAGACTGATAACTGCCCGCAGGTGAAAAACCAGCGGAAGGGAGTCTTAATCTAAACTGGGTGGTTCCTGATGAATCCAAAGGCAGTTGGTATCCCCCATCAAAGTTCGATGTCAACGCAAAATAACCTGAGTTATACAGTTTGCCTGCAACGAATGGCCTGGACCTGTCAGAAGGATTCGGTTTGAGTGTATTGGCTTAAGGGTGATCTCTTTTGCACAATGTCTCAGTGCGCCAGTGACGCGAACCTCACCCGTCATCCAAGCGGATATCCCTTCTTGTTCTCTATATTCAACATTGCTTGAGTCAAGGCTTATCGAGAATGTTCCGTCACATTCTCTCTCATCGGCCTGAACAGCAAAGCAGAACACCAACAGCAGTGCACCGATGATTTTACTCATTATGTTCCTCCTTGGAATGCATGATAAGATCATTGAAATACGTCAATATGGGTGAATCTTCACCGATGTCGACTACGCCTAACCATTTATCTAACGTTATTATATATTTGCCTGCAGTGACGCCTTCTAATACGAATCGTCCTGCTCTATTCGTAAATATGGTGTATCGATTGTTCTGCTCGTCCATCGCTTCACCACTTAACAGTGAAAGTGGTTCGCCTTCGGGCGTCAAAGCCGTAGCAATCACCGTGCGCATAGCATCAGAACCAACCTTAATAATATGTGTTGTCGTAGACCCCGGTTTGATATTCGTAATACCCGAATCAAGGCTGTAGCCTAACGGCGCTTCTGGAACGTCGTAATTCACATTATTTCTTTGATGGGGTTGTCTGAGCGGCACAATATTGCTAATTCCCGTGGTCGATATCGCTTCTGGGTCACCATCAATACTGCTATTCACGTAGACTGGACTGCCTTTTAGAGTAGGGTGCACATCAACCAACGCATTAGGTCCAATACTTGGCCGTCCCCACCCGACATGCCCATCAGCGATAACCAAGCTCGAAGATACATTGCCATAAAATCGAGTGTCAGATTGTCCATCTTTGGGTTGGATATTCTCAACTTCGAACAAACCGCTCATACGGTTCGCGGTATACTCACCACGTGCCAGATAAGATTGAGAGCCTTCTTGAGTTTCGGCGCTGATTTCATACCCATAGTCTCCAACAATCTCATCACGCGGTTTTCTGAGCTCGATACGTGCTTGTTGCAAATCGCTGTTATAACTTGAGCTAAATCGATGTTGACCACCAAACAGGTCGTAGAAAAACTCGATATTGACATAGGCACTAAACTCACCATCAGTATTATCACTTAATTTCTCATATTCGCCAGTCACACCGACTCGCCAAAAGTAATTGCGCCAATTCAATTGCGCCATTGCATTGTATTGTGATAAATCTGCATCGTCTTTTCGGTAAGATGCAAACAAAGAAGCATCCCAATCATCGGTAATAAACCATTGATAGTCGGCGCTGACACTTTTATAGCTGTAGTGATTATCCAATATCCATGGAGAAGCATTAAAATCTTGTAAAAGCTCAGCGCTAACGCGAAAGTTAGGGGAGCCAAATGGCGCACTGCCAAAGATTTTTTGGCTGTAATCCACACTGACGGCATAGCCAAATTGCTGATCGTCTTGTTCCGGGCTGTAACTCATCGAAGAGCGCAATGTGACATTACCGAGCGCACTGCCATTAACCATAGATAGGCCAGCCAAGTGCCCTTCTTGGTGAGACAGACCATTAATGCCGAATGTTAAACTAGGGGTAAAGCCGTATTCATAAAACCCCATAGCCAACAACTTATCGCCGTACTCGATTTGTTCATCAATCTGGTTACTTTCAACACCAAACGATATTGAAAAGTCCGACAACCCTTCTTTTAACAATCGACCATTATAGAACTGGCTATAAGTAATGACATCACCACCGCCAGACATATATTGGATTTCCAAGCGCACATTGTTGACGCCATCGGATAGTGGCAGATCATCAAGTTCATAACGTCCTGGCGCAAGCCTTAATCTTGTGATTCTGACATCGTTAACATAGATAGTCACCTCGGCCGATTCGGCTAAGTCAAGAGGCTGCGTACCGTTATTTCGCAGTTGACGATAAGGCTGGATTTGCGAATAGGCACGCTCCCAACTGACCCCACCCAACCACAAACTTGGCAAATGCCCTGAGGTTACAGGCTCCACATCACCAGCAGAAAGTCGCCAAGGTGAGGCGGTATTGTCGTGAAATAGTTGAGTACGGCCTCGGTAAATACTGGTGTCGTCTGTGTCATTTTTTACATAGAAACTATAAAGCGCATTGACGCCACTTTCACCGCCAATGTTAGCGCCGCCCAACCAGTCGATAGAGGCTTGGGAGTAATCTGAAGACAGATACCTTTCATACGCGAGATTGACATT
>ASHK01000675.1 GCA_000695745.1 Vibrio madracius
TGAAGCCGATCGTATGCTCGATATGGGATTCATGCCTGATCTTAATCGTATACTCAAACGTTTACCCAAAGAACGCCAGAATATGATGTTTTCTGCGACGTTCGAGCAGCGCATTAAAACGTTAGCGCATCGAATTATGAACGAGCCGGTGGAAGTTCAAGTCACGCCTGCTAACTCAACGGCGGATACGGTAAAACAGATGGTGTATCCGGTTGATAAAAAACGTAAGCACGAACTGCTGGCTTATTTAATTGGTTCTCGTAACTGGCAACAAGTCTTGGTGTTCACCAAAACAAAGCAGGGCAGCGATGCACTAGCAAAAGAACTCAAGCTTGATGGTATCAATGCGGTCTCAATTAATGGCGATAAAAGTCAAGGTGCGCGTCAAAAAGCATTGGATGATTTTAAATCCGGAAAAGTACGAGCATTGATAGCGACAGACGTTGCAGCTCGCGGGTTAGATATCCAACAGCTTGAACAAGTCGTCAATTTTGAGCTGCCTTATAAAGCGGAAGACTACATTCATCGTATTGGCCGGACCGGCCGTGCGGGGCATGCAGGCTTCGCTGTTTCTCTAATGAGCCACGATGAACAATACCTTCTAGAAGCGATAGAGCGTTTACTAGATACTCGCTTACCACAAGAGTGGTTGGCAGGTTTTGAACCAAGTCCAGTTTCCGAGATCGACCCTGATCGAGCACCGCGACGAAACAGTCGAGGAGCGGATAAGCGCAAGATGAAAGCTAAGCTTAAGATTCATGCGAATCGTGGTAAAAAGCGTTAGTTAACCTTATATAAAACAAGGGCAAGAAGTTTACTTCTGCCTTATTTTTCGCATAGAGATCAGCTACAATTTCGTCATTATTTTCTCTGTAATCGTGGTACACAGTAATCCGATGACGTCACCTCAAAAGCCCCAAAACCTGCATGATAAATATCATGCGCACGTCTACTTTGAGCAGTCTTCTTTAGCAGAGGCTACTGCATTAAGTGAGACCGTCACAAAAAAGTTTGGTTTGCATGTCGGCCGTGTACATCAAAACCGGTTGGGCCTCATACCAAATGGAGCTTCCAGATCTTGTTCTTTCGTGAAGATTTTGAGGCGCTTATCCCTTGGCTAGACAATGCGAGAGGCGAGCTTAGTGTTTTAGTTCATGCCGACACGGGGGATGATCTGATTGATCACACGACTTATGCGTATTGGCTCGGTAAAGAGGTACCCCTTAATCTAGAGGGGTTCTAGTTTTCACTCGTCATGACTTAACCCTCACCTTAATAAGCCTCTGGTCACTATTCGCCGGGGGATTTGAGGGTTAAGTTATTGACTACAAAAATATTAACGCTCGCCCAGTACCTCGAACTCGTCGTAAGTCAACCGTGATTTTCCATCAGCCTGAATTTCCCAAAGTTCCTTGTGAACCACCCCAAAGGCTTTATTCATAGTCCAATCTGACGTCAAAATGTAAGACTGTTCACCAGCCTGTTCCCATTTCGTATTAGTGTAATCAACATTAGCGAATCCCTGGTCCATAATGTTTTGCCAAAATGCCTGTATGGCTTCTCGGCCCTCAAATGTACCAAAGGGTTTCGCTACCATCACGGCATCTTCGGCATATTGTGCTGCGCAAGCAGCGGCATTTTGATTGTTAAATGCGACTTGCCATGCAGAAATTCCGGCTTTTGAGCATTCTAAAACGGATTGAGTCATGATTCTTCCTTTCGTTTTTGTTGTCTATGGGCTAATCATAGCGATAGTATTGGTAAGGAAAAATAAACGTATTGAAAATATATGTTCTGTTAAATAGAACAATCTTTCGGAGCCTGTGTCGTGAATAAACTGCGTTTAATGTCTATCTATGTTCAAATCGTTGAAAGTGGTTCAATCACAAAAGCAGCGGATAAACTCGATGTATCTAAATCTGTCATCAGTTCGGCGTTAAAACAACTAGAGAAAGAGTTGAACGCCAGTTTGCTAAAACGCACGACGCGAAAACAGTCATTAACTGCCACAGGTGAGCGTTTTTATCATCAATGTGCGCTTATGTTAGAACACGCCGAGTCCGCATGGCTCGAGGCATCAGAGTCAATGAATACGCCTTCTGGACAACTATCGGTGACTGCGCCACATGCGTTGATGCAGAGCATTGTGTTACCCGCGCTCACGGATACTTTTGAAGGTGTTTCGAACGTCACATTGAATTTGATCAGTGACGATAACCACGTCGACATTATTCAACAGGATATTGATCTGGCGATTCGGGTCGGCGCATCTGCGAACTCAAATTTAAAGCAACGGAAACTTGGTCAGTTTTGTGACGTGTTGTGTCAATCTAAAAACGGTGATAGTGATCTAACGTCTTGCCGTTATGTCGCTCAACATTGGCAATCTGAGCGTATACAGCACAGACTGCTTAGTGGGCAGCGAGAGATCACGTTTGTTCCTACGCACCGGGTTAATACCATTTATGACGCGATTAGCCTAATCGAGAGAGGTTTTGGTATCGGTTTGGTTCCGGAGTTTTTACTGAGTGACAACATGACAATAAAACCTGTGCTTGAAGTGGAGAAAACTCAGCCTAATCCAATCTATTCACTGCACCCTTATCAAGCACACGTGCCACTGACAGTGTCAATGGCAATCAATGCCATTGAACAAAGGATACATGCGTTGTTAGTTAATCGATGAATAGAACGCCGCAATATCTTTTAAGTCTTGTTCCGTTAAGTGTTGGAGTTGCGCTTTCATAAGCGCTGCCATTGCTCCTTCACGTTCGTCATTTTGATAGGCCTTCATTGCATTAAAGAGGTAGAGCGAGTTTTGCCCGTTAAGATTTGGATAGTCAGCATGGTTGGGCGCGCCATTAGGGTTATGGCAGAAAATACAGCTTGGCGCTTTCATTTCTCCTAGCTCAGGATTTCCAAACTCATTAGCATGAGTAAGTGATGAACATGCCATTAAAGCGACAACGGCTAACATTTTGTGTTTCATAAATATGTCTCTAACTGCGGTTAGCAAAACCATAAGGCTTTACCTAAGGTCAACCTCAAGAACTTATTATTTGCCAAACTCAATTTGTTCCAAAAAAAGGGAACTCAACGTTCCCCTTTTTGTGTTGGGTCGATGCTAATTAACCAACGAGTGTTCTGATCTTCTGAAGCAATGTATCAATGTCAGTGCTGCTGATGTCTTTGTGAGTAACGAATCGAATTGGGTTGCCCGGGGTAATGGTAATACCGTCTTTAGACAACGATTCTGCAATGGCATTGATATTGATAGAATCATCGAGCTTGGCAAATACAATATTCGTTTGCACAAAGTCGGTGTTTACATGAAAACCAGCAATATCGTTTAACCCAAGCGCCAGTTTGTTGGCATTAGCGTGGTCTACTTTTAACTGAGCAACTTGTTCTGTCAGCGCCAGCTTTCCTGCGGCGGCTAAAATACCCGCTTGACGCATGCCACCACCGACCATTTTACGTAATCGTCTTGCTCGCTCGATAAATTCACTTGAGCCAAGTAAGAGGGAGCCGATTGGCGCGGCTAAACCTTTGAAAGACAGATTGTCATCGAATCAAAATGTTGAGCAATCTCTTTGACATCAACGTCGAGTGCCGCGGCTGCGTTGTATACGCGAGCGCCGTCTAGATGCAGGCTTAGACCGTTTTCATCAACGAATTTTCTTGCTTCAGCCAAGTAAGATAAAGGCAGAACTTTGCCGTTAATAGTATTCTCGAGGCTGAGTAATTTAGTGCGTGCAAAATGGCTGTCGTCAGGTTTTATCGCCGCTTTTAACTTAGCAAAATCAAGCGTACCATCGGGGTTATTCTCGATAGGTTGTGGCTGGATAGAACCGAGTACGGCAGCACCGCCAGCCTCATATTTATAGTTATGGGCTTGTTGACCGCATAAGTATTCGTCGCCGCGTTGGCAATGTGCCATTAAACCCAGTAGGTTTGCCTGAGTGCCAGAGGTAGTAAACAGTGCTGCCTCGAAACCGTGTCGCTCTGCCGCCCATTGCTCTAGTTCATTGACCGTAGGGTCATCTCCGTAAACATCGTCACCAACAGGTGCATTAGCCATTGCTTCGCGCATGGCTGGGGTTGGCTGGGTAACTGTGTCTGAGCGAAAATCCATTGATACTCTCCTATATGTATCCGCATAGCGTGGCTTTACTTAAACACGCTATTGTTTTGGCATCTGTGATGTGGCCATCTGCGATTCTTTGTTGTAATTGTGCTTTCGACATGGTCACCAGTTCAATAACTTCATCTTCATCGCAGGAAAAGCTGTGGTTTGGTTTTAAATCTTTGGCAAGATAAAGGTGTTGTATTTCGTCGCAAAACCCCGCCAGCGGTGTTACCTGCCCCAACGACACTAACGTACCGGCTTCGAAGCCAGTCTCTTCTATGAGCTCGCGGTGTGCGCACGTCGCCGCATCTTCACCTGGCTCCATTGTTCCAGCGGGTAGCTCCAACAGCCACTTTTTTAAAGAAGGTCGGAATTGATTGAGAAGAAGAATGTCTCCAGAGTTGGTGACAGGCAGAATAACTGCTGCACCGGGATGCTTGATAGTTGTATGGGTAATGTTTTTCTGGTTTGGTAATTCAATGTCTTCTTCTACGAGAGCGATAGATTTCCACTGGTGAATAGTTCTTTGGGCCATAAAATCATCCGTTGATGGCGAGTAATAAGGACGTAGAAGGTGTACGTAACGAGTCATCAATATGACCATAACGTGACATAAATGTCGATGGATAATGAAAGAAACGCCTTATTTCATAATGATCGAAAATGAAAACTAGGATTTCCTGTCTGTAACATTATGAAAAAGTTAGGTATATCAAGAGGTCTACGTAATTGTGAAGTTTATTTATAGGTAGTGAGATGCTTGGGGCAGACAGTCTAAATTTGGCGATGATGGTGGCAGAATCAGGGATCATTGATTCTGCAGTGAGAGACATCATGCAGCAAACCGATCTGCTATCCATTGGCAACGACGAAGGATTGAAAGAGAGTCTCACGGCTTCTATGGCCAAATGGTCGAAGTCGGTTAAACGCAAACTCGTTAAGGGACAAGAAACCGAGTCTTTGCAATCTGAACTTGAACTCTATCAGCATGCTGTCTACCTTACCGAGCAAGAGTTTGATAGCCAACTTAGTCGTCTCATCGACCAACTTCCCGAAGATTCAGCATTTTTGCCCAAAGCTCGTCAGCTAGCGAGTAACATCGATGCTATCTCA
>ASHK01000676.1 GCA_000695745.1 Vibrio madracius
TAAGTACTTTTCACCCACTTCTTGAGGGAATTGCTCACGCTCAATCTGCTGCTCAATGACATAGAACAGATGCACCGGGTTGGCTGCAACTTCAGATTGGTCGAAGTTGAACACTCTCGACAAGATCTTAAATGCGAAGCGGGTAGACAGGCCTGACATACCTTCATCAACGCCAGCATAGTCACGGTATTCTTGATAACTTTTTGCTTTTGGATCGGTGTCTTTTAATGTCTCACCATCATAAACGCGCATTTCGAGAATAGAGATGAGTTTTCTGGCTCTTTCAGGCGCGATAGTACACTGAACTGCCCCAACAACTCTAAGGTGCTTGGCGAACAAGGTGCTTTGGACAGCTCACTGTGATCAAGAAGTTTCTGGTAAATTTTAACTTCTTCAGAGACGCGCAAGCAGTATGGGACTTTAACGATGTATACGCGGTCCAAGAACGCTTCATTGTTCTTGTTGTTGCGGAACGTTTGCCATTCTGATTCATTTGAATGAGCCAAAATCATACCGTCAAATGGCAGGGCAGAGAGGCCTTCAGTACCGTTGTAGTTACCTTCCTGTGTCGCGGTTAAGAGTGGGTGCAAGACTTTAATCGGCGCCTTGAACATCTCCACGAATTCCATCAAACCTTGGTTCGCACGGCACAAGGCACCAGAATAGCTGTACGCATCAGGATCGTCTTGTGAGAAGTGTTCGAGTTGGCGAATATCAACTTTACCAACTAAAGCGGAAATGTCTTGGTTGTTCTCATCACCTGGTTCAGTTTTCGCGATCGCAATTTGGTCCAAAATGGATGGTCTGACTTTAACCACTTTAAATTTAGTGATGTCACCACCAAATTCATGCAGGCGCTTCGCTGCCCACGGTGACATGATGGAACGTAGATAACGTTTCTCGATACCATATTCACTTTTTAGTAGGTCGCCATCTTCAGACACATCAAACAAGCAGAATGGATGATCGTTGACCGGGCTGCGTTCGCCGTTGGCTGAAAGTACATAAATAGGCATTTGTTGCATTAGCGCTTTCAGTTTCTCTGCAAGCGATGATTTACCACCACCCACTGGACCTAGAAGATATAGTATTTGTTTTCTTTCTTCTAAACCTTGAGCGGCATGCTTGAGATAAGACACAATTTGTTCGATGGCATCTTCCATGCCGTAGAAATCTTCGAACGTTTTGTAGCGAGAAATAATGCGGTTTGAAAAAATACGACTTAAACGAGGATCCTGAGCGGTATCAATAACCTCAGGTTCACCGATTGCGAGTAAAAGACGTTCTGCTGCATTGGCGTAAGCACTCTTGTCGTCTTTACATAGAGATAAGAATTCCTGGATAGATAATTCTTCATCTTTTGCGGCTTCGTAGCGCGCTTGATAATGATCGAAAATACTCATAGCTGATTCCCCTTAAACCTGCAAAGCTGACCATTGACAGATATACAATGCGACTCCATGTCATTTTTAAGACTAGTAGGGTTTTCAGATTTATGCTTATCAATTATGCATTTATTTACAAAACTTCCTCAGGTTACTGTGACGATTGCCCCCTAGTCTCAACTTTTATACGTGAGTCCCAACTATTAGATTAGACCGATGGAGACTAGGAAAAATTGCGTAAAAAAAGCCCTCCACCTGAGTCGATGGAGGGCTTTTGCTAACCGGTTGTTTTAACGTGTTAAAGCTACGCGATTAAAATCTTTCTGAATTCAGCCGCTGATAGGTGGTACTGACGTGGGCAATGTCTCCATGTCACTAACATACGACGATACTTATCAAGCATAGGTACATGGCTATWKMAATGATGATCGCCTTTATCCTAAGCCGTAGGTCCAGACGTCACTTTTTCTACCATGTGTAAGTGAACATCTTGTTGAGGGAATGGTATTGATATGCCCTCCTTATCGAAACGTAATTTCACTTCTTTGGTCACGTCCCAATATACGTCCCAATAATCATCTGTTTTTACCCATGGGCGAACAATAAAATCTACCGATGACGTATTTAAAGTGTGGACTCGAATATTAGGTTCTGGTGATTTCAGTACCGCTGGATGCGCTTCTATAATTTCACGAAGCACCGATTCCGCTTTAAGCAAGTCATCGCCGTAACCAATACCAAACACCATATCTACACGGCGTGTGCGTTCATGAGTTACGTTTTTGATGACATCTCCCCAAATTTTACTGTTAGGTACAATGATAATTTGGTTATCAAAAGTACGAATCGTGGTGTTAACTAAGCTCATATGACTTACCTTGCCATCGACACCACCAGCAAAGACAAAGTCACCGACATCAAATGGACGGTAGATAAGGAGCATCATTCCTGCAGCAAAGTTCGACAAGGTATCTTGTAACGCAAAACCAATTATGACACCCGCAATACCAAAACCCGTCAATATAGGTGCCAAGTTCAGCCCTATCTGAGAGAGCCCTACCATGATACCGATAATCCAGACAA
>ASHK01000677.1 GCA_000695745.1 Vibrio madracius
ATCTTCGTCATACAGCTTTTTAGATTCGCGGTAGAAGGCTTCAAGGTCAGAAAGTTCCATAGAAACTTCGCCAGACTCTTGTTGAACGCGCTCTAGGTTAGCGATAAGCATACCGAACTGAGTACCCCAGTCACCGATGTGGTTAGCACGAATAACGTTGTGACCTAAAAACTCAAGGGTACGCACAACAGCATCACCGATGATGGTTGAGCGAAGGTGACCAACGTGCATTTCTTTCGCTACGTTTGGTGCCGAGTAGTCTGCAACGATGGTTTGTTGCTCTTGAGAAGCCACACCTAAGCGTGCATCCGCTAGTGCTTCGTCAGCTTGCTTTGCAAGAAATTCTTCGCTTAGGAAGATGTTAATAAAACCTGGACCAGCAATTTCAGTTTTGCTTGCAATTCCATCTAGGTCCAAAACGTCCAGAACTTTCTGTGCGAATTCTCGTGGATTTGTACCCAATTTCTTAGCAACGCCCATTACGCCATTTGCTTGGTAATCACCAAACTGTGGTTTCGCAGATTGGCGAACCGCTGCAGGACTGCCTGCAGGTGCGCCAGCGGCTTCTAGAGCCTGAGATACTTTGTCGTTGATCAGTGCTTGGATATTCACACGCGTTTCCTTCAATTCTTGGAATTGGATTTCATGTTGTTCATGAAACTGTGGCAATTTGGCGCACATAATAACAACTTTAACGCCAGTGACCTAGAGGAGAAGTTTGTATTTTTTCTGATTCTGGATGAATCCTGATACTATTTGGCGTTTGAAGTACCAAATGAGCGCTAAAAAATGGAACAAACCCTGCTACAAAAAGGTCTAGTGCCTTCTCAAATGTTGAGTGAAATCGATGCCTTTCTCGATAGAATACAGGCATTATGCAGCAAGTTATCTATAGATTTAGCCGACTATCAGGCCGATCATATTGCATTGCGAATCAACGATTTTGACGTGGCGAAAGCGGCTCATACTGCATGGTTAGAATATGGCAACGTCATTTCTGAGGCGCAGATAAACGGTCGTCCAATCATTGTGTTGCAATTTGACCAAGCCATAACTAGTCATGGTTGGTCGATCGAATGTCTCGAATTGCCTTATCCGGCGGTAGGGAAAACGCATCCTATCGAAAATTGGGAGCATGTAGAGTTTGTTGTACCTTCTACGTCAACAACTGCGGATGACTATCTGGCAGACCTCTGTCATATCTTTCCAGCGTTGGCGAACCGTTTGGGACAGTTGGACGATCTTAATATCAAAATGAAGCTATCCAGTCCGAAAGGCGAAGGAGAACGCTTAGCTAATCCGACGGTGGCATTTAAGCACGATAACATCTGCATCAAACTTCATCCGCATAGCCTCAAGCACATTGTTGCTTCTGAACAAGCTGATATCTAGGGCAAAATAGTGTGAGTTATCGTTATTCGGGTAATGACATTAAGTGAAGGATCATTACCTGAATATCGGCTACTTTCACAAAGCTTCGACAGGCTCTTACCGACCAATTTATCGTCAACGACTAAACTTGTAGTTGTAAACCTAGTCTGTAAGGAAACGGCAAGTGATAACCGCAACGATAAATAAATGGGGAGCAATGCTGCTCCTATTAACCAGCGCCTTCCTAACCTCCGCCGCTGATTTTGATGTTGATAATCCCTCCTGTGAAACCAGCACGAGTCGACACGTCTCCAACGGTCGCCTCGATCTCAATCTGCATTTTTGCAATCAATTAGTTCTCGATGACGGTAAAAAAGTACCATGGAATAACGCCTATATAGCGCCTTATGAGCGCGCAGCTAAGCGATGGCTTGAAGTACTCATCGCCGTCAAAGGTATTGACAAACACACACTAGACATTGATTTCTATGTGGTACCACTTGAAGATGCGAATGGCATGGCGGGGCCTGAAGATGAAATTGATATCAGTTGGCGTCTGATTCCCACAAAAGGGTCGGTCTTTATTGGCAGTCACACCTATGAGTCTGGATTTGATCAGGTTGAGTTCAACGCCAATATCTTGCACGAAATGGGTCATGTGTTTKGGGTAGCGCGCTATTCGACCGACTATACTCGTCGCGATGGCAGTTGGGTAACGTATTTCTAGTCAAAGATAGTCAAGCGGTGAAACAGTTCAATCAGCAATATAAGGCAAACTACCGAGAACTGCCGATCAGCGACGATGGCGGCCATTTGTATGATTCCAAATGGAGTGAAGATAGAAAGCGCTACGATAAAAATGGTGTTCCCGTTCCGAACATGAGTCAGGAACTGATGGCGAATGGCACCTTGATAGGACCAGTCACTCTGGGTTTGCTAGATGATCTAGGCTATCAAGTGGATTATTCAAAAATGGATAGATATTCCAATTAAGATGAGTCGCTCGCTACCCAGCTTTACTGTGGTAACGAGCGATTCGGGTTAGAGAATGACCGTTTTGTTGCCGTAAACAAAGACATGGTCATTAACGACCTTGTTGAGCGCTTTTGACAGCACGTTTTTCTCAACATCACGTCCAGCTTGAGCCATATCGGATGCACTAAAGTTGTGGTCTACTGGAATAACATCTTGCTTGATAATGGGGCCTTCATCCAAATCATTGGTAACGAAGTGCGCCGTTGCTCCAATGATCTTTACACCGCGATCATACGCTTGCTGGTATGGCTTTGCGCCAATAAATGCGGGTAAGAAACTGTGGTGGATGTTGATGATTTTGTGATGATACCGCTCTACAAACGTCGGCGTAAGAACACGCATATACTTTGCCAACACTAAATAATCGGC
>ASHK01000678.1 GCA_000695745.1 Vibrio madracius
CCAGTTTACATGGACAGTCCTCAATCCAAATGGAAACCTTGGTACTCTCACCGTAGATCAAAATGGGAAGTGGACCTACTCACTTGACAAGGACTCGGCTGAAAAACTTGAGCAAGGGGTATTGTACCCATCAGGCTCTGAAAATGGCGAACATGTTTTTCAAATACAAGTGACCGATGGTACTGCCACGAAAGTATTTGACGTCAATATTGATGTTATTGGTACCAATGATGCCCTGAAATCACGGCACTCGCACAGCCGAACTCTATGAAGTTAACGGTTACGGACAGAGCGTTACACATGATTTGTCGACGGGCGACCCAGATTTAAATGAAACGGAAAGTTGGCAAATCAACGATGCGAATTCGGGTGTCGGAACATATGGCTCTCTTGTACTTGACCAAAATGGTGAGTGGACATACACGCTTGGTGTAACGGAGGCACAAAAAGCAGCAGTGGATGCGTTACCGCATGATGCGATAGTAAAAGAGTCTTTCTCAATTACGTTAACCGATAAGTATGCAGCGACGAACACCAAAGATATTACGATAACCATACATGGTGACAATGACAGGCCTATTATTGGCGGTGATTTGTCTGGCGCAGTCACTGAGGACGTTCATCCTAATAACGATGCTACTCAAGATATTACCGTAACGGGCACGCTTACCGATGGGGATGTAGACGCCGGTGACGACCATACTTGGTCTTTGAACACACCAAAGGGCCAATATGGCACTATCTCAATTGATCCCGATACAGGTGAGTGGACCTACGTTCTAAACAACAATAATCCTTCAGTACAAGCACTTAGACCAGGCGACGCCGTCTTGACAGAGACTTTTACTGTGACAGTTAAAGATGACTCAGGTCAATCGGATAGTACGGCGACCCAAACCATTACCATCAATATTTCTGGAACGAATGATGCACCAGAATTATCAGGTGCTACAACCGGAAGCGTTATCGAAGATACTCCTGGGCGTGAAGTGGCAACGGGTAACTTGGCAGTTTCTGATGTCGATTCCACCGATACTCACACTTGGCAAGTTCAAGGCGAAAATCCGGTGAATGGGAAAGCAACGGGTATCTATGGACAACTGTCCGTTGACGAGAATGGCAAGTGGACCTACGAGCTTGACAGTGATTCTCTTGCTACTCGTTCCATTCCTCCTGGTATGACGGTAACAGATACCTTCCAAGTGGTTGTCACAGATGCTGGCGGTTTAACAGATACGATTACTGTTACGGTATCCGTTGCGGGTACCAACAGTGAGCCAGAAATTGTTGTTAAACCTGAATATACCGTTATAGAAGATGGCGCAGCCTTAAGCGGAGCTATCATTGCGGGTATACCGACGCAAGATCAGCTAGATAACAATGTTATCGGTGGTGGCGACCCTGATCAGGTGAGCTCGTGTCTTGGAGCGTAATCCAAAACGGCCAATACGGCAGCTTTACCATTGATGAAGCGACGGGCACTTGGACTTATGTACTCAATAACAACCATCCAGATGTAGACTCGCTTGATAAGGGAGACATATTACCAGGTGGTGATACCATCCAGCTTCGTGTTAGAGATAAGTACGGTGTCGAATCGATACAAGAAATCAAGATTGTTATCGAAGGTGAAAATGATGCGCCAAATATCACTGGGGCGACCGTTGGTTCCATCTCAGAAGATGCGATTGAAGCTGGGCAAAATACCGCAACAGGTTTGCTGGACCCTGGGGATGTTGACGCTGACGACACACATATATGGGCTCTCACCGATCCAAATAATGGCCGTGGTGAGTACGGTACACTGACGCTTGGCTCAGATGGTCAGTGGACGTTCACTTACGACCAACCGAGTAAATTAGCAGAAATTAAAGCATTAAAACCGGGTCAGGTGGTCACTGATACCTTTGAAGTCACCGTAACCGATAGTCATGGGGAAAAATCAACCGAGACGGTTACCATCCGTATTGAAGGACAAAACGATGCTCCCACGGTGAGCGGCGATGTCTCAGGGACGTTCATTGAAGACAACGAAACGGATGATCCGAGCGACGATTTAACGCCAGTGACTGGTCAAGCGGTACTTACCGATGTAGATAATGGCGATTCTGCCGAGTTTGTTATTGCAGATGGGCAAACACATAGCGTATATACCGGCTTGCGCGGCGACTTGTCGATTGATAAAGATGGTAACTGGGAGTTCACTCCGAAGAATGATTTGCTTCAAGCGTTAGCAGAAGGTGAGACACAAACAGAAGTCTTTACCGTTATTGCTCAAGACAAAAATGGCGCAACCATCACTCAAGACATCACGATAACCATCGAGGGCGAAATGATGTACCAGTGATTCATGGTGAATCGACAGGTACAGTCGTTGAGGATGGGACTGAGGATGTCTTTGGTGTTGACTTAACTCGTGTTGAAGGTCAATTAGTTGCGACCGATGTTGATAACAACAGTTCGATTCACGCTTGGTCTATTGAGTCTTCTGGTGTCGGCCAATACGGTACGTTGACGTTAGATAATAACGGAAAGTGGACGTACGTATTGGACAATTCGCTTCCTGCTACTCAAGCCTTAGCCCCTGGCGATGTGGGTAAAGAAACATTCTATATTATTGCGACAGATAACAATGGGGGTGTCTCCAACCGACAAGAGATCACTATCGATGTCATCGGTCAACGTGATACAGGCGATGGGTCTGGAGATGGCGGTTTAATTCAACTAGATAGCTCGTCTTTGGATGTCACAGAAGACAGTAATCTGACTGACACAGATTCGTTGCCATTAGGTATTCCATTACCACTAGGCTCGAGCTTTATCCCGGTTAGTGGTGGCGTGTATGGCCAGCTGGTACCATCAGATGATGGTGGCTGGCGATACGAACTGGATAATGATTCTCCCCTTGTTCAAGGGCTTGATGAAGGGCAGACGGCGACAGAAACGTGGAGAATTGTTGGTCCTGGTGGTGTTGGATATATTTTGGTCGATGTCACTATCAATGGTACGGCTGACAAGCCTGAGATTACCTACGAAACAGATACAAATTCACCTCAAAACGACACTATTTTACTTGGTGAAGCACATGAGGACGTTACAGCTTCGATCTCGGGGTTACTGGGTGTCGAAGATGCTGACCTTGGCGACACTCACCAGTGGGCGATTGATGGAGACCCTGTTGGTTCATATGGAACGCTGTCTATCGATCCTGATACGGGAGAGTGGACCTATGTCCTTGACCCTGGCGTTGAGCTTCCTGCTGGGAAAGAGGTTTTTGATACCTTCTTTGTCACAGTAACAGACACAGACCCGAATGAAGATCCAAGTACTGCTTCTGATCGTCGTGAAGTGAAAGTGAAAATCGTAGGTTCAGCCGAAGATGTCGATAACCCGAACCCAGGTGACGCCAAAATTGTCGTAGAGACTTTCAGTGCCAATGAGGACAACGGTGATCAGAGTCAAACAGGTGTTGGTCCTTCGACCATTACTATTAGCTCAGATGATGTTGGTGCGCTGCAACTGGATCCAAGCTTAGGTTTGGGTGATCAAATTAGTTGGACATTAGTAGATGGCAGCGGTACATACGGCAGTATCAAAGTTAATCAGGATGGAACATGGGAGTTTACTTTAGACAATGATAGCCAGGCGGTTCAGTCCTTACAGGAAGGTGAAACGCGTCAGGATGTGTTCGAGGTTTATGCGGTCGACCAATATGGTAAAACCATTGTTGATGATAATGGCCTACCTCAGACTTTAGAAATTGTTGTCAATGTAAATGGCCAAAACGATGCACCGACTTTACGAGCGAATGTT
>ASHK01000679.1 GCA_000695745.1 Vibrio madracius
TTTATCGCAACCCGAACTCGACTTCCTCCTCAACACGTCCTTTCACGTCTAATGGATGTCCCGCTGTATATATCTGCACATTAGGAGCAAAAAGTACGTTATCACCAATCTCAACGACATTGACATCTAATATCACGCAATTGAAGTTGGCATAGAAGTTATTTCCAACGTGGATATTTTCCCCATAATCACAACGAAATGGTGGCTCGATATATAAATTTCCACTTCGATTAGGAATTAGTGCTTCTTGAGCTTGTTTCCATTGGTCGGTATTAGGAATACTGTCATTGAGCAGCTTAAGTGTTTTTCGACAATTCAGACGCGCTTTAACCAGTTCTTCATCCCACGCTTTATAGGCTTCACCGGCAAGCATTTTTTCACGTTCGGTTTTTGTAGTCATTATAAGTGCCATTAGAGTCATTAATGAAAATAGATTGCTCTAATTGACTCTATTGTACTATTTGCTTTGTCAATAAAACGTCAGATATAACCAGAACAACACAAACAATCTCGCCACCGTCACACTTTGTAGCGTGTCTTGCTTACAATAAAAACCGACGTTATTTGGATTGTCCTTCTACCTCGCATTTAGGTAGTCTACAACCGCTTGCGCTGTTGCGGAGGAACTTGCTGGGTTTTGTCCGGTAATGAGTTGTCCATCGATTTCGATGTGACTACTCCAATCTTCTGCTTTACGATAAAGCCCTCCACGATTGGTCAATTCTTCTTCGACGAGATAAGGAACCACGTCACTTAAACCCACAGCTTGTTCTTCACTATTACTAAATCCCGTTACTCGTTTACCGTTGACGATCGGCTCTTCATCCTCGCCAACAACGTTGATCAACACACCAGAAGCGTGGCATACCGCACCCACGGGTTTTCCTTGGACAAAAAAATCGTCTATCAGCGATACCGAGTCAGGATCACAAGTTAGATCCCAAAGCGGCCCATGACCTCCTGGATAAAAGACCGCATCATAATCAGAAGCTTGTACCTCAACGAGTCTTAATGTTTGCGCAAGGTGAGTACGGGCGACAGGATCTTGGTTAAATTTTGTCGTGGCCTCAGTCTGAAACTCAGGCAGAGCACTTTTAGGGTCGATGGGAGGTTGCCCTCCTTTGGGAGAACATAACGTAATGTGCAATCCTGCCGCTTTGAATACGTAATAAGGCGAGGCAAATTCTTCAAGCCAAAAACCTGTCTTTTCATTGCCGTCCCCCAAACGATCATGAGAGGTGATTACCATCAGTATTTTCTTTTGACTCACTAAGAAGTCTCCTATCCGAGCTTTCTTATAAACCTAGTGAGTTTGCGAGAATTTTCAAATCCAAACGCGAATCGAGCCACATACTTGGCTTCCCTTTCTCGACATAAGAGTAGCCAAGCGGTCTTTATTAAGCTTGCATCGCGGGACGAGATGACACCCTGTCAAACCAGCGCTTTATATGTGGGTATGGCTCTAGCGCCTCAATGTTTAACGCATTTATCGCCACTACGACCAATATGTAAGCACTGATATCCGCAATAGTGTAACTTTCTGTTGCGACGTATTCAGATTCCGATAATTGTTTATCCAATTTAGGTAAAAACAGTTCTACTCGATGCTTAGCTTCGACACCCCAAGCTTCCACGCAGTTTTCTCGATCCTTATAAAGTCCGGTAGAGTTACGAAACGCCTGAAAAGCATTTTGAATGCCTTCTATTTCAACGATACGGTTCCACATTTCTACTTTTGCACGTTCCAAGATAGTGCCGCCGAATAAATTCAGGCTATTAGGCTGTATTTCGTCAAAGTAGCGGCTAATGGCTACGGTTTCACTTAAATACGTGCCATCGTCAAGCTCAAGAAGCGGTACCTTTCCATTTGCGCTTTTCGCTTTATAGTCGTCACTTAAGTTGTCTCCTTCACGCACATTGATTTCTACACGCTCAAAGCCCTGAGCGTTAATCTCGCGCAAAAAAAGGTTCAGTCGTTTGCAGCTTACCGTTGCCGCTTGTTCATATAACTTCATTGTCATCCCTTTTATCTAACTGATCGTTCCGTTATAATCTACGCAATAACTAAACGATCGGTCAAGAATATTTTTCGGTAAACTAACACGATCAGAATCGACAATATGAGAACGTAAATGGCAAGAAAAGCGAACTTTTGCAGGCAAGAAAAGCTCGAACAAGCAATGTCGGTGTTTTGGGCTAAAGGGTACGCAAACACCTCAATCAACGACCTTATCGAGGCGCTTGGGATCAACCGATTTAGTCTCTACAACACTTTTCAAGACAAAGAGACGCTTTACTATCTGGCCCTTGATAATTACCTTGAGCAGATTTCTTTTCCCAAACTGACCCCTTTGAGAGAAGCAAATTCAGGACTGCAGACCTTACATGACTTTCTCACGCTTTTCGCCCAAAAGCAGAAGGATGATACGTGCGGTTGTTTATTCAAAWTGCGGTCGTCGAGCACGCAGGCAACAACCCAAAGGTTCTCACACGTAGTGACTTACTGTTCGAGACATTAGAGCAAGCCATCTCCTTAGCCCTTACTCATGCTCAACAACGCCAAGAAATAAGCGCCAATACCAACATCGACCAGCTCACTCAATTTATCATTTGCCAAATGCAAGGTATCCGCGTTTTGGGTAAAGCTAAACGTTACAACAACATAGATATAGCGACCGATATGCTAATCAAGGCAATAATATGAGCGGTCTTACTTGGCCGCTTTGTAACTACAAAGTGAGATTGTCAGTACGGACTGAGAAATTACCCCAGGAGAAGTCGTGATCGGTTGAATGATTTTAGTGAAGGGTTTTGGTCTGTTTCAGCGCTGTAGCCCTAAGTTGTCATCACCTAGGGAATACAGCACCACATTTAGGCTTTAGTCAGAGACTCTTCGAAACAGCTTACATAAGAATACCCATAAAGTAAGGGATAATCACTGCATTCGCGAGGTCGATAAAAAACGCGCAAACTAATGGAACCACGATAAAAGCTTGATGCGAATTACCATACTTTTGCGCGACCGCTGACATATTTGCCATCGCTGTTGGTGTCGATCCCAGCGAGATCCCTCCAAAGCCTGAACAAATCACGGCAGCGTCATAGTTTTTACCCATAGCAGGGAAAATAACAAAAAGATTAACCAATATAGCCACGACAAATTGAGCCGCCAATATGGCAAATATTGGTCCAGCCAAATCAACCAGCGTCCACAATTGCATACTCATCAGCGACATCGCAAGGAAAGCACCAAGTGACATATCGGCGATCAAAGCACCGCTGGCTTGTTGGCCGGCCATGAGGTACCTGTAATTCTTGGATAGTTATGAGGCACTAGGTTAGAAAGAATGATACCAGCGAATAAACAGGTGACGAACAATGGAAGCTGCAATCCTAAATGCTCGATACCTTCATTCAAGAACACACCCACAATAATACAGGTGTGGATTGCCAACATAGCATCAAGAAAATCGTAGGAAGTAATTTTAGGCTCAGGTTGGTTTTCAGAAACACCAACGTCTAATGACTGCTGTTCTTGAGGTTTAAGGTCGTAACGTTTGATGAGAAACTTGGCAATTGGCCCTCCCATAATACTCGCTAGAATAAGACCAAACGTAGCACTTGCAATACCCAGTTCCATGGCAGAATTTAAACCAAACTGCTCTTGAATTTTAGGCGCCAGCTATCGCCGTTCCGTGCCCACCAATCAGTGATACGGTTCCACTTAGCAGCCCTGCTACTGGCTCTAAACCAAACGCGGTCGCAACGGTAATACCCGTCAAGTTCTGAACTATCATGTAAGCAATGGTCACCGCAAGTAAGATCACCAAAGGTCTCCCACCTTTTCTCAGATCTCCTAAACTCGCATTGATACCGATAGTCGTGAAGAAGTAGACGAGCAAGACATCACGAGCCATCAGATCGAAACTGACTTCTATGGATGTCGCCATGTAGAACAGAGCAAAAAGAACCGAAAAGACGATTCCTCCGGAGACCGGTTCAGGAATGCTGAATTCTTTGAGGAATCCAACAACCTGATTCAGTCTTCGACCAACAAAGAGAACGATAATACCCAGAGTTACCGCTAAAAAAGAATCAATATGGACAGCGCCATCTTCAATAATCATGTATTCCACATCCTGTTAGAAAACGATACCGAACAGAATGCCTTTATTCTTTATGCTATCCAACTCTTTTTTAAGAAAATTTTAACTTTGGTAACTTATATTTACCGGTTTGCTCTAATTATTGCTTACTTTTTTCTTGAGTTCTTCAATAACGTAGGGAGGGGCTACTTTTTGCAGTTCGGCCAAGCACGCGTCTGCTTTTGCGTGTCCAGTTCGTACATAAATATCGCAAACCGCGTAGAGCTGTCTGGCGCACCAGAAATCAGATACGCCTTCTCAAATGAGTCCGTCGCTTTCGCGACATCAATGGGTTCTTGAAGTACGCCGTTTAAGTACCAGTAATAGCTATTGTCAGGCGCATACTTCGTCGCCTTTTCGATAGCATTAGCCGCCTCATTCTTATTCCCTATTCTAACTAGGGTTAGTGCTTTTGAATAATATAGTTGAGCCGACGTACTATCGTTTTCAATAGCACGATTTAGCACTTCTAGCGCCTTCTCATCTTGTTGTTGTGCTCGATAATTATCCGATAAACTCAAGTGAGACCTGCGTCGCCATTGCAGGGTTCGTTATCAACTGTTGATAGATTAGTTCAGCGCTGCTGAAGTCTTGATGCCAACGGTAAACATCTGCTAGAAGTAACTGCTTTTCACTGCCAGAATGCTGCTTCAACTGCTGAATAGCGCTTGGATAAATCTTATCAAGCTGTTGTTGCTGCTGCTCATTCATATTGGTGTAATCAGGGATCAAATTTACTAAAGCTGCCAACTGCACGTCACTACTTTCATCGTTTAACAATGGAGCTACCAACTTCCATCGATATTCAAACTGATAAGGCTTGGCACCTACGATGGCTGCTTGTCGAATATCAGAGTTTGAGTCTTTAAGCGCTCTTGAAACTGCAACCAGTGCATTCTGATTTGGAAACTGACTAAGCTGATGCAAAGCATCAACGCGACGTTGTACGTTCTCTGACTGATTCTGCGCCGTATAAGAAAGGCGCTGAATTTGTTGCGCCGTACTTTCTTGAGCTGAAGCAGCGACGCTTTGTGGTTTGGTTTTGGTAACTTGATCTTTCTGTGGTTCGGCACTGACTGCCGAAAGACTAAAGATCGCTGCCATCGCACCTAAAGCGAACAGATGTCTATTTTTCATTGGTCGGCTCCTAGAACTTGGTTGCAAATCCAACATTGCGAATCGCTTGGTCGCTGTACTTTCCATGAGCTACCGGATTGCCGGTGGCACGTAAGATATAGGCAATCGCTTTATCTGCGTGCGAGAAGAACTTTTTCCACCCTGCACAAAGGTAGTTGAGCCCAGGCTCACCTGTACGGGTCTTAATAAATCGGTTTTTGGGACATTCGCCATAGCATGCAAACTGATAGTCACACTGCTGACACTGCGCCGTTAGCGTCTTAGATTTAGCGAATCCGAAATTTTGTTGTGCTT
>ASHK01000680.1 GCA_000695745.1 Vibrio madracius
AAGGCTTTGCCTTGTTCAAACTCCGCACTAGCCAACGTGCTAAAGCTGATGGCGGCGACGCATAAAATAAGCATACGTTTCATGATTACAGTTCCTTACTGAGACAAGTTAACCAGGATTGAATCACTTCGGGTTGATGTTTGATGTATCCTGCGTAACCAAACCTAGCCTCACCATTAATGACGATTAACGTTGCAGGTAAGCCTTGAAAACCAAGTGAATGAAGAGTTCCTATATTCGGGTTCAATGATTTTTGGCAGGTGGGCAATACCCAATTTGGRAAAACGTTCCTCGATTGCTGATAGGTTGTCGCCGATGTGCACGGTTTCAACACTAAAGTGCTTATTGGTCGCTATGCTATCTAGCATGGGCAGTTCCTTCAAACACGGTGGGCACATACCGCCCAGAGGTTGACTAAACTCACCTTGCTTCTCACATCGCTAAGATGATAAGGCGTATTTTGTGGGTAAAAACCCTCTGGAGTTTCACAATTTTCTGCTGCTACCGAAAATGTGACGCCCAATGCAAGGTTAACTAATGTGATCACAACCCACCTAGTCATTGATGTATCTCCTCAAGCTTGCTCCAATTTTTTCACCCCCCTCGCCATAACCAAATACATCGATGAGCTCTCTGTTAGGAACCGTWAAAATAGAGATAGGCAGAATGGTAAACTTCATAGTGTTTGGGAAGAGGGGGGTAAATGGGCTTTCCTTCAAGAGAATAACCATAGGTCGCTTTCATACTCTTTGCAGCGGCCTTGATTTGCTCTTGAGTTCCAGTTAAACCAATCATTTTGGAGTCAAAGTACTTCACATACATGTCTAAGTTTTCGACCGTATCGCGGTTAGGGTCAACAGAGATAAAAATAGGTGTGACTTTATTCGCATCCTCTTTTAAGGCGTTTACCGCTGTCGCCAGATCAATGACGGTGGTTGGGCAGATATCTGGGCAGCTGGTATAACCAATTCCTATCAAAAGGTACTGACCGGGCCAATTTTTCTCGGTCACTACCCCTAGGGAATGCTCTTGTAGCTCAAATGTAACTGGGGCTGCGACACTACTTACATTGAACGTGCATGCGGCTAAAAAAGCACAGAGATTAAGAAAGGTTCGTTGTTTCACAATGTGTTCCTTTAATGACATACAGTGTTGGTAATGCCCATAGCGAGCAGATGAGGTTTGGACAATTTGGTATCGATTTCTTTTAACACCTCGTTGGTACGGATGTTGTAGACGAAGAGCTTGGATGAACCTTCTTGGGTAGCAAACAGTGTCTTAGAATCTGAAACGACCACCACTTCACGTAAGTCATTTGTTAGTGATACAGATTGAACCGGTTTATCGGTCGCTAGCTCAAAAATGTCCAAAGCGCCCTTGGACTCGATGATACCTATGGTCTCGATCCAGCCGGTACGAATCGATTTAGGTGCTCCGGTAAGCTTGAGCTCTTTGACGACTTCACCTCCCCATGACTCGACCACTTGTGCTTGACCATTTTTACTTGCGAGGACGATGTATTCAGAATCAGAACTGACATAAGGGCGCCAAGGTTGTGAGTTGAAATGAAAGGTGTTAAACGTCATTTCCATAGAGAGGTCCCAAACTACTACCGAATTGTCGCTATATTGAGAAGCGAGCGCTAGGCGTGCATCCGGTGACAAAGTCAGTTCGGAAACGTTGCCGTCACCTACGTTAATGTAACTTCTTTGACCGTCATGATTACGATAAATGAGAGTTTTACCAGATTGGCTCTCTGACACGTATAAGTTGTAGCCTCCGTTATCAAAGTTCATGCTAAAGGGGGATTTAATTCCAGTAATCGTGGCAACGTATTCTCGTTTTAGAGGCTTAATAATATCGACTCGGTCTGGCATAGCGACCGCGAGTTGCGCTTCATCAGAATGAAAAGTGATTTCCGTCGGGATGTCATCCATTTTCATTTGCCAGTGTGTCTTTTGGACGAGGTCATAGACGTATACGGTCGGCGCTTTACCGTCAATATAGACCAAAATATCTTGGACATCGGACACTTCAAGATGAGTCGGCTTGGCTTTAAGCTCAATCTGGTCCGTATAGGAAAATGTAAAAGTGTCGATAACCGCGACGTTGTTGGAGTCATCGTCAGAAATGAAAGCCCAACGTGCTCCATCGTCATAACGACCAGCAATATCTGCATATGAAGAAAAAGTCAGGAATGAGAGCAGTAAAGAAAACAAAATCTTGTTCATAGCAACCTCGAACAATAGAGAACATGAAAGCAACACAGCCACCAGTGAGATTGTTAAACGTCATTCTAGTCGCTGGGGAAATAAAGAAGCCCGAAAGGGCTTCAGATTGCTGACGAACCCCACTTTTTAAGTGGGTTTCTCTTTTATGAGCGGCCGTAGCGCGATCGCGA
>ASHK01000681.1 GCA_000695745.1 Vibrio madracius
TTTGCGCTTCAATCACTTCAAGAGTATTCATTAACAAAGTGCGAACGGGCTTCAAGATCGCTCGGTATGGTTCATGTTGTTCACCAGCAAGCTCACGAACGTGGTCGTTACATTTCACCATGGAGAGTTCAGTGATGAGCTCTTGGAGATCCTTGAGGTAAAGCTCAGCGGCCTTCCAGCGCGATAATAGCATCACTTCACGGGTAATGCTGTGGGTAACAAAGGGGTTACCATCTCGGTCGCCGCCCATCCATGATGAGAAATGCACAGGGCGCGCATCAATGGGTAAACCTTCACCAAGGAAGCCTTTGAGTTTCTCATCAAATTCACGCAAGAATTCAGGTACGGCTTCCCATAGGGAGTTTTCAACCACGGCAAAGCCCCATTTGGCTTCATCAAGTGGCGTCGGGCGCTGTTGACGAATCACATCAGAATGCCAGCTTTGGGCAATCAATTGTTCTAAACGGCGTTCGGTTCTTTTGCGTTCTTTTTCTGAAAGTTCGTTCAACTCAAGTTTGGATAGGCACTCGTTGATCTTCACTAGTTTGTTGATCATGGTGCGACGAGTAATTTCAGTAGGGTGTGCCGTCAGTACTAATTCGATGTTAAGCGCGCGAACTGCTTGTGCACTATCGAGTTTGCTGATGTTTTCTTGGCTTAGTTTTGAAAAAAGTGACGAAATAGGATCCGGTTCACACACATCGGCTTCACAGCTGCGTGATATGGTGTGGTATTGATCGGCGATATTAGTCAAATTTAGAAATTGGTTGAATGCGCGAGCTACGGGAGTGAGTTGCTCATTCGGCAGGTTGGTAATTTCTTCGATTAGTAATTCACGATCGGCTTCATTGCCAGCACGCACAACGGATTTGGAAAGCTTACGAATTTTCTCTACTTTCGCGAGAATCTCCTCTCCATGCGCTTCCTTGATGGTATTACCCAACAAGTGCCCTAGCATCCTAACATTGCTCTTCAATGGGGCATATTTTTCGTTCATAGTCGTCCTGCCTTGTAATTTAACTACATCCATTATTCCTTCTCAGCCTCACAATCTAGCTAAAAATGCTAGTGCGAGTCAAATAAAGTAAACCAAGTTTGCGATTATCGTGTTGGCACGAAATCCGCACACTTAGTGAACTTTATTCATTGAATTGTTGAAATTTTATTACAGTTTGTAAGTCACTCGAAACAATACTGGCGTATAGATTTAGCCAAAATATTGATGGCTGGATCGATAAACTCGAAGCTTAAAAACTCATCAGGTTGATGGGCTTGGTCAATGGAACCTGGCCCAAGTACTAAAGTTGGACACAACTGCTGCAAGAAAGGGGCTTCTGTGCAGTAGTTCACGGTTTCTGACGAGGTTTCACACAGCGCTTCCATACCGCCAACAAATGGATGATGGTGATCGCACTCATAACCTGGAATGGGTTCATGTAAGGCAGTGATAGATAATCTGCCCGGCCATTTGGCTTCAACCTCTTTTAATGCATCACGCAATAAATTATCTAAGCCATCTAGACTAATGCCTGGCAAGGGTCTGACGTCGTAATGCAGCTCACAGCAACCACAAATTCGGTTGGCACTGTCTCCGCCATGAATATGACCAAGGTTGAGGGTTGGACTAGGAATCGCAAATCCTGGGTGATGGTACTCTTTAATCAAACGGTCACGCAGCTTCATCATAGCAAATAACACTTCGTGCATGATTTCAATGGCATTAACGCCAAGCGCTGGGTCTGACGAGTGACCCGATTTGCCAGTAACACGTATCGCATTCGCAACGTGGCCTTTGTGACCACGGATGGGCACTAAGCTGGTTGGTTCGCCAATGATGCAATAATCCGGTTTGAACGGTGCATTTTCGGTAAAGTGACGCGCACCTAACATTGTCGTCTCTTCATCACACGTGGCTAGCACATAAAGAGGCTTGGTCTGTTTACTCCAATCAATCTTCTTAACCGCTTCGTAGATGAAGGCGAAAAAGCCCTTCATATCCGCTGTTCCTAATCCGTAGAATCGATTGTTGGCTTCAGTCAATTCGTGAGGGTTAAAGCTCCAGCGACCCTCATCATAAGGAACGGTATCACTGTGACCCGCTAAAAGTAAGCCGCCCTCACCATCGCCCTTCTTGGCTATCATATTGAATTTATTGGGTTCAACCTCGATCACTTCAACATCAAAGCCGAGATCTTTCATCCAAGTTGCCAGCTTTTCGATGACTTTTGCATTGCCATGATCCCAGCTAGGGTCGGTGGAGCTGATCGAAGGAGTGCTAATGAGGCCTTTATAGACCTCTAAAAAACTGGGTAATTGCATATTATCTTCGCTTCTACTGTTGACAGATTAATCTTAAGACGGTAAAACACATATTAAATCAAAATTAATGAATAAAAAATCAATTAATGACCTTTTTACTATATTTATAGTCATTAGTTGCCATGTTCATAAACCGATGTCACAAGCCTAGTTCAACAGACTCATTAACGGATGTAGAGAAATGCTGAAAACGACCATTATTGGCGCCACAGGATACACAGGAGCAGAGCTTGCTCTTATGGTCACAAAACACCCTGAACTCACGCTATCAGGTTTGTATGTATCCGCCAATAGTGTGGATGCTGGTAAGCCGATTTCACAATTACACGGCAAACTCGCAGGTTTGGTAGATATGTCGGTTCAACCCCTAAACGACGTTAAACAAGTGGCAAGTGAGTGCGATATTGTTTTCCTTGCCACGGCACATGAAGTCAGTCATGACTTAGCGCCTGAATTTTTAGACCAAGGTTGCCAAGTATTTGACTTATCAGGTGCTTATCGTGTTAAAGCCGACGATTTTTATACCACGTTCTATGGTTTTGAGCATCAAAATGAAAGCTGGTTGGACAAGGCCGCGTATGGTTTAGCAGAGTGGAACGCGCAAGAGATTGAACATGCTCAGTTGGTGGCTGTCCCGGGTTGTTACCCAACCGCTTCACAATTGGCCATCAAACCTTTGCTAGAGGCAGGAATAATTGATACCCAGATGTGGCCTGTCATTAATGCCACCAGTGGCGTGACCGGTGCCGGACGCAAAGCGACGATGACCAATAGTTTCTGTGAAGTGAGCCTGCAACCATACGGGCTGTTCAATCACAGGCATCAACCAGAGATTGCGACACACTTGGGATGCGAGGTGATTTTTACCCCTCATCTAGGCAATTTTAAACGTGGCATCTTGGCGACGATCACGATGAAGCTCAATGAAGGTGTGACGGAAGAGCAAGTGGCAGAGGCATTTGCAACTGCGTATCAGGGCAGCCTTGTGTACGCGTTAAAGGCAATGCTATTCCAAGAATTCAAGATGTTGAGCACACTCCATTTTGCGACTTAGGTTGGAAGTTGCAGGGTCAACATATCATCGTTGTTTCAGCTATTGATAACTTGCTTAAAGGGGCGTCGAGCCAAGCAATGCAGTGCTTAAACATTAAAAATAAATTTGCCAGTTAACGGCACTCATCTAGAGCGAGGAAAGCAGTATGAGTCATCCAAATACGCCATTAGTCATCAAGTTAGGTGGTGCTGCCTTATCTTGCACACAGACGCTGGGTCAGCTATTTGCAGCGATTTCTAATTATCAAAAACAAGCGCAGCGTGAGATTGTTATTGTTCATGGTGGCGGTTATCTGGTGGATGATTTGATGAAGCAATTAAACCTCCCAACGATAAAAAAACAAGGGCTGCGCGTGACCCCGTATGAGCACATTCCACTCATTGCTGGAGCACTGGCAGGGACAGCAAACAAGTTGCTTCAAGGTGACGCGATTAAAGCGGGCATCAACGCAGTGGGCCTTAGCCTTGCTGATGGTGGTTTGTGTGATGTGACCGAACTGGATCCTGAACTTGGTGCTGTTGGCAGTGCGAAGCCAGGTAATCCGGCAGTATTGCAAGCTGTGCTCAAATCAGGCGCTTGCCAATCATCAGTTCAATCGGTCTTGATAGCCAAGGTCAGTTGATGAACGTCAATGCGGACCAAGCAGCGGTAGCAGTAGCGGGCGCATTGGATGCGGAGTTAGTTTTGCTCTCTGATGTGAGTGGGGTCTTGGACGGTAAAGGCCATCTATTACCAAGCCTAACTCAACAAGAAGCGGATGCCTTGATTGAAGGTAAAGTGATTACCGATGGCATGATTGTAAAAGTTCAAGCTGCTCTGGAAGCGGCGAATGATCTTGGTCGCCCGATCGAAGTCGCCACTTGGCGCTATCCGAACAAATTAGTCGACCTGTTTGCTGGTAAAAGTATCGGCACCCAGTTCGTACCCAATTAATTTTTTGTAGTAACAGTTATCTGAAGAGTTGAGCAACCCGAGGCACTGACCGCCAAAATCAGGCTCGGACAAGGAGAGAAAAATGAGCAAACCATCTGTAAAAAAAGTTGTTGTAGCCTATTCCGGCGGTCTAGATACGTCAGTCATCATTCCGTGGCTAAAAGAAAACTACGACTGTGAAGTAGTGGCATTTGTTGCTGATGTTGGTCAGGGTGAAGAAGAATTGATCGGCATTGGAGAAAAAGCCAAAGCATCGGGGGCATCTGAGTGTTATATCGCAGACCTGAAAGAAGAAATGGTCGCCGATTACATCTATCCGACGCTGAAAACGGGCGCCTACTACGAAGGAAAATACCTGTTAGGCACCTCTATGGCACGTCCGATTATTGCTAAAGCGCAGGTGGAAGTGGCGCGCAAAGTCGGTGCAGATGCGCTGTGTCACGGCTGTACTGGTAAAGGTAATGATCAAGTGCGTTTTGAAGGTGCATTTGCAGCACTGGCTCCGGATCTTACGGTGATTGCTCCTTGGCGTGAATGGGATCTTGTGAGTCGTGAAGAGTGTCTAGACTATCTGGCTGAACGTAATATTCCATGTACCGCATCGCTGACTAAAATTTACTCTCGTGATGCCAACGCATGGCACATCTCTACAGAAGGTGGAGTACTTGAGAGTACTTGGAATGCGCCAAATGAAGATTGTTGGGTGTGGACGGTCGACCCTGAGCAAGCGCCTAACGAAGCGGAATATGTCACGCTAGAAGTGAAGCAAGGTGAAGTAGTTGGCGTTGACGGGGAGCAAATGACACCATACAACGCGCTGGTTTATTTGAATGAAAA
>ASHK01000682.1 GCA_000695745.1 Vibrio madracius
AGCATTGCCAATCCACTCTTCTGCCGACTCCTCTAGGTAGAATTGGTCCAAAACCCGTATTTCTCTTTTTCTGGATGATTCACTATGCCAGCGATATGTCCAGACTCTCCAAGTACAAAGGTTTTATTACCACCCATTTTCAGTGCACCACGATAAGTGCCTTGCCAAAGAGCGATATGATCTTCCTTGGTCGAAATGAAGTAACTTGGAATACGTATTTTATCGAGGTCTATCCACACTCCACCGACCTTAACGCCTTTCTCTTGAATCAGTTTGTTTTCAAGATAAAGCTCTCTTAACAGGAAGTTATGGGTGGCAGCAGTCACATTGGTACTATCGCTGTTCCAGTACAAAAGGTCGAAATCCACTGGGCTATTACCCTTGAGATAATTGTCGACATAGTAGTTCCAATACAGACTGTTTTCGCGCAGCAAACTGAACGTCACACTCAATGAGCGCCCGTCCATATACCCAAGAGCGTTATTTTGTAGTTCAATAGCGCGAATAATAGTGTCATTTATATACGCGCCTACTTCGCCCGGCTGGCTGAAGTCGAGTAGAGTGGTAAAGAATGACGCTGAGACTATGCGTTTCTTCATTCGTTTGGCGGCATAATACGCGACCGTAGACGCGAGAACAGTACCGCCAATACAGTATCCGGCAGCGTTGATCTGATCTTTCCCAGTGATCGACTCAATAGCAGATACCGCTTTGACGACTCCGTTCGTCACGTAATCACCAAATTCCATCTCAGCTTGAGCCGCACCTGGATTGCGCCACGACATCATAAATACACTATGGCCTTGCTCAACCAACCACTTGACCATCGAGTTTTTCTCGCGCAGGTCAAGAATGTAGTACTTATTAATGAACGGAGGAACGATAAGTAAGGGGGTGGAGTTGACCACCTCCGTCGTTGGACGATATTGAATCAGCTCAAACAGTTCATTCTGATAGACCACATCTCCAGCCGTATTGGCAACATGCTCTCCTATTTGGAACGCGGCAGTGTTGGTCATTCTGATTTTTAGCACATCTGCACTAGCCTCAATATCCTCTTGGAACTGTTGGAGACCAGCCAGTAAGTTTTCTCCATTTTGCTCTACAGTGAGTTTAAGTAGCTCAGGATTGGTAGCAATGAAATTCGTTGGTGAGAGCGCATTCAATGTTTGTCGAGAGAAAAACGTCAATCGTTCTTTGATTTTCTCATCGACACCTTCCACCGAATTGATGGTTTCTAGGTAGGTTTTACTAAACAGAACGTAGGATTGCTTGATGAAGTTGTAGAACGCTTCCTCTTTCCACGCGTCATCTTCAAAGCGACGGTCGCCTTTCTCTTCAGAAACGACCTCTTCTTTATTTGCTTGCAGCGCCACTCGCTGCCAAATTTCTAGTTGTTGAGTCCACCACTTAGTTTGCATGTCCAACATCGCAGCGGGTTGCTGTGAAGCCTTATCCATAAAAGCAGCAGTATCTTCTGCATTGAGTTCCTGCATTGCTTTAGTTAGAGGGCTATTAACGGCTGCCTTGCCTTGCTCGAAGTCTTTCCACCATTGCTGGTTGCTCTCCTGCAGTTTCACAAGGTAGTCCGAAAAGAAGTTTTGAAACATAGTTTAAAACCCTTTTCTTGGAAAACAAAAAAGGTTGCGGGAACGAGTGCCCCCGCAACCCTAATAAAGAAACTGAATCATTACGCTGGTGCGTTAGCTTTTACTGTTTCAGTTGTTAGAGCTTCAATATCTTCTTTAAATTCTTTTGCAACTTGCTGCAGCTTATTACTGTCATCCATCATTTGCTGTGATAAACGAGATAATGTATTAAGTTGTTGGCTATTAAAAACGGCCAATGAGGAAACATCTTTAATTTCAGATGCTGCTTTTATTTGGCTTAATCCAAGCTCACTGTAGGAACGCATAGCATTAAGCTGAAGTTCAGTGAGAGTCTCTACATTTTTGGTCATCAATTTGTTGAACTTTGCATATGGTTCAAACGTTTTTTCTGACTGTTCATTGAAAACTTTAAAGATATCCGTGTACATAATTATTTCTCCTAGGAAATACTTTCCAATTTATATAACTAGCCCATTAATATTTGGGAATCCGACAACACTGTATTGAGCTATTAACAATAACAACGATTAAGACTGACAGTTTTTCAAAAGCACTGCCGTTCCCATTCCACCGCCTACACATAAAGACGCGACGCCGATACTTTTTTGTTCGCGCAACATTTCATGTATTAGAGTGACGATGATTCGATTACCCGATGCTCCCAGTGGGTGACCAAGTGCAATAGCACCGCCGTTCGGGTTTGCTTTTTGTAAAATTGATTCGGCCGAGACAGCATGTTCTGATGCTAAACTGCGAACGACACCTAACGCTTGGGCTGCAAACGCTTCATTCAGTTCAAATACATCAACATCCTCTAGTGTTAATTGTGCTTTGCTAAGCACTTGAGAGACTGCTTGAACTGGCCCTAGCCCCATTAGCTCGGGCGTAATACCCGTTTGAGCGCATGTAATAACTTCACACAGCGGTATCAGTCCAAGACGTTCAACCGCAGACTCCGAAGCAACAATCAATGCGCTCGCTCCGTCGTTAATTCCAGACGCATTGCCTGCGGTCACAGTACCTTCTCGATCGAAGGCAGGACGTAGCTTAGATAACCCTTGCATCGTCGCATCGAGCTTGGGGTATTCGTCGGTGGAAAACTCGATACTTTGACGCTTCACTTTAACTTCAATAGGCTGAATTTCTTCTTTAAACTTACCCGCCTCGATAGCTGCCGCCGCTTTTTGCTGGCTCATTAACGCATACGCGTCCTGATCCTCACGTGAAATATCGATTTCCTTGGCAATATTTTCCGCTGTCACTCCCATGTGGTAACCATTGAAAATATCCGTAAGCCCGTCAGAAACAAGCAGATCCTTGGCAAGGATATCTCCCATTTTATGTCCTGAACGCGCTGATGGAGGCATAGCAAACGGGATTTGCGACATGACCTCAACACCTGCAGCAACGACCACTTCCGCCTCTCCTGACTTGATGTGTGACACAGCGTCCATTAGCGTTTTCATTCCGCTACCGCAGACCATGTTGAGTGTATAAGCGGG
>ASHK01000683.1 GCA_000695745.1 Vibrio madracius
GCTCTTTTTTAACGACCTTCTCAACAGGTTTTTTTGAGGCGCTGGCTTTGGCTGTGGTTTCTTAACTACTTTTTTGGGCTCAGGCTTCTTTACGGGTTGTGGCTTCTTCTTCGCCACTTCCTTTTTGACCACTTCGGGTTGTGCTTCTTTGACCACTTGGCTCTTTTGGTGGTGTAGCGTCAGGCGTCTTGCTCTGCTGGTTTATCTACTGAGGGTGCTTTTGGCGCAACAAAATTGAGAGAAACAGATTGAGAAGTGCTTCCTGAAGGCATCGCAAATACTTGTTGTTCCTTATGGGTCAACATCAGCCCCATATGTAAGGCAACAGAAACAACGCCAGCAACAACGTAGCGAGTAATATTCACAGCAACTCCAGGTTATCCCTCAAATCAATTCACGAATGAGATTATGTATCACAACGAAAATAAGATCAATTATCAATTGCATTATCATTTAAGTCTAATTATGATCGTTTGAGTTTTGTATCAGCCCTTTGTTTACGGGCTTTGAACTCTTTTGAGACTAGCTATGAAAGTTGACTTAAATCAATTAAACGATTCTCATTTTGGTATATCGACGCCGGATCCACTCCGCTTCGCATTCAGCAAAAAATCTTCGCCTCATGCGGGGGGGATGTCGRATGCCAGTTGCTGCTGATCAGCAACCTAAAATTTTCGAGAACATCACGTCTAAGTCCGTGTCTAAATCAAATAAGCGTTGTCTTTATATCCACATTCCGTTTTGCCGAGTTAGATGTACTTTCTGCAACTTCTTTCAAAACGCGGCGAGTAGAAAGCTGGTTGATGATTACTTCGACGCGCTTTTGCAGGAAATTGAAATCAAATCACAATTGGCTTGGACACAATCTGGTTTGTTTCATGCGGTATATATAGGTGGTGGTACTCCGACCGATCTCTCGCCAGATCAAGTGGAAAAACTCGGTAAAGCGATTCGCACGTCATTCCCGCTATCAACAGACTGTGAAATCACGTTAGAAGGACGTACCAATAGATTCACTGATGAAATGTTTGATAAAGCGTTAGAAGGTGGATTTAACCGTTTTTCTTTTGGGATTCAGAGTTTTGATACCAAAGTTCGTCGTAGCGCGAAACGCTTAGACGATAGGGAAGTAGTGTTGGAACGTGTAGCCGCATTGAGTGCACGAGACGAAGCGCCAATCATCATCGATTTGCTCTACGGTTTACCGTATCAGACCCTCGATGTATTTGAACAAGATTTACACGACTTTCTAAATACTGGTGCTCATGGCGTCGATCTATATCAACTTGTCGTGGGTGGCAGTGCACCTATGCTCAATATGGTTGAGAAAGGCAGAATTCCAGCGCCAGCAACGACTCCGGACAAAGCCAGTATGTATGAACGTGGTGTTGCATTTATGAATAAACACCATATCAAACAACTGAGTGTTAACCATTGGGCCCGTGATAATCGTGAACGCAGTCAATATAACAGTTTGGCGAAAACTTATGCTGAGGTGTTACCTATTGGTTGTGGGGCTGGTGGCAATATCGGTGGCTATGGGCTGATGCATCATCGCTCATTTGATGCGTATATGGACGCAATGAATAACGGCCGTTCTACGATAGCTATGATGGTAAAACAAGGACCGACAGAATCGATTAATGCAGCACTCAAAGCGGTTTTGATAGTGGTGTAGTTCGTCGTAGCGCACTTCCACGTTTTAAAGGGCAGGATACGTTTGAGCTGCTCAAACCATTATTCGCCATTTGGAGTGAAAACGGATTGGTTGAACTAGAACAAGATTATCTGGTTCTCACGCTTGCGGGGAGTTTTTGGGCAGTAACGCTAGCACAAGGTGCTATCGAGGCTATCAACACGTTAGGTCCTCGCAAAACCATGAGTACACACCCGCATGGTCACGGTCATAGTGGCAAGGGACACCCAGCTAAGATGGCCTCTTAGCTCGTAAATATTAAAAAACCTACAATGGAAAGAAAAATGTCAAAAAGTTTAGAACAACAAGTTGTTGAGATATTGGAACAAGAGCCTTCATTATTGCCGGCTGCGATTGCTGAAAAGCTTCAGGTGACCGAATGTGATGTGGTTTGTGCCATGCCGGAAAACATGGTGACAATTGCCGATGGAAGTTTTGCTCAAGAACTTCTGGAGTCCTTAACCACTTGGGGGCCTGTGACTACGATTGTTCATTCTTTCGGTTCAATCTTTGAAGTAAAAAGCACCATTCCCAAAAGGCAAAGTTGCACGTGGCTACTACAACTTAATGGGTAAAGAGGGTGAGCTCCACGGACATTTGAAACTCGATTTAATCACAAAAGTTGCGTTGGTCAGTAAGCCTTTCATGGGCAGCGAAAGCCACTATTTTGGCTTCTTTGACGAAACGGGTCATAACGTATTCAAGATTTATCTAGGCCGCGACAAGAAACGAGTGCTCATTCCAGAACAAGTTGAGCAATTCTTGGCGCTGAAACAGAAGCTATCAAATCAATAAACGCTCAATACCGTTATACAAAGAATTATAATTATTATAGAAAGTGAGGAATTCAATATGGATCAACAAGTTAAGCAAGAACGCTTACAAGGTCGACTCGGCCAGAAATCAAAGAGTTTCGTCAACAACGTAAGACCATTCAATTAGCAACAGTAGACGAAGAAGGTCGTCCAAATGTGAGCTATGCGCCCTATGTACAAAATCAAGACGGATACTTCGTGTTGATCTCGCAGATTGCGCGTCATGCACGTAATCTTGAGAAAAACCCAAATGTATCCTTGATGATGATTGAAGACGAGGGCGATAGTAAGCAGTTGTTTGCTCGTAAGCGATTAACATTTGATGCGATTGCATCTGTGGTTGAGCGCGATACTGAGCAATGGCAAGCAGTCATTGCTCAAATGCAAGACCGCTTTGGTGAGATTATTGACGGTTTAAGTCAGCTACAAGATTTCATTCTATTTAACCTAAAAGCGGAACAAGGTCTATTTGTCAAAGGCTTTGGTCAAGCTTATCAAGTATCAGGCGATGATCTTGTAGACTTTGTGCACCTACAAGAAGGCCACCGCAAAGTCGAGAATTCTGACGCCTAACCCTGTTTGACGGGGTTATTAACCATTCGCATCCCAAGACGTTTCAAAACAATGTCTGGCACGAAAGGGTGGATGGTAGAGGGGCTGTAGCACATGTCCTTCAGGATCCCTACAATGAAAGCTCCGCGCACCATCACTATGGTCGTGGGGCTCATCCAGTAGTGTTACCCCTTTTGCTCGCATAAACTCGTACCAATCTTGAAGCTCTTGTTTGCTGTTGACGATAAATCCGAAGTGGTCGACGCTGATTGGTGAGCAAATTCGTTGTGTTTTAGCTCTTCCTAACGACAGATTGTCATTGCCACTCGTCAGGTAAACCAGGTTTTCATTTGCTCTTCTTAACACTTCCATACCCATGATCTCGGTATAAAACGCCTCACACTCTTCAAATTTTTCCACCACTAACGCGATGTGTCTCATGCCATTAAATGGAGAAGGCCTTTTCATTCTTCACATCCTTTGTATTTTATTTTGGGTTAAATTGTATACAATAAACGCACGTTATTTCAAATTCATGCCAAGGAGAAGGCAAGATGTATTGCATTATTGTTCGAAACAGGGTGAAACCAGGTAGCGAAGAGCGCTACAAATCGGTAATGATGGAGAACGCTAAAGCTTCAGTGACAAATGAGCCTGAATGTTACCAGTTTGACGTTATTCAAGATAAGGAAGCACCCCAAGATTTCTACCTATACGAAATCTACCAAGACCAGCACGCATTGCAGGTACATAAACAGACATCGCACTATTTAGACAGTCGTAAATTGCTTGCAGATTTGGTGCTCGACACCACGGTGATAAGAGCTGACGTGATTGCGACAAACCCAGAAAACAAGGAAATAATATGAGTTGGAAAGTGTATTTGAGCGGAGAGATTCATACCGACTGGCGTGAACAAATCATCGCAGGTGCTGCAGAGCTTAAGTTAGATATCGAGTTTTATTCCGCGAATACGGATCATGAATCTAGCGATGCCGCGGGTGACCACCTTAGATCTAACGATGTCCCGTTTTGGCGCGATCATCAGTCATCCAAAGTCAATGCGATTCGCACCAAAAACTTGATTAAACAATGTGATATTGGTGTAGTCAGGTTCGGAGACAAGTACCGTCAATGGAATGCAGCCTTTGATGCCGGCATGTTGGCCGCGTTAGATAAACCCTTTATTACTTTGCACGACGAAGGAATCATTCATCCTCTGAAAGAGGTAGATGCCGCAGCAATGGCCTGGGCTGAGACCCCACAACAGATCGTGGAGATTCTACGGTACGTGACGAACAACTGAGGCCAGATAGCGAAAAACGCACGCTTTTTATTTATCTAATGAACAAAGCGTGCGTTTTTATTCGTAATCTAGAAACGGTTGGGTTGTCAGCGTGATAGCAGTTTGTTTTATGGAGGGTTAGCCTTTTTAACAAACTTCGCTGTCACCATCATTTCACCGACGCCATCCACCTTGCAATCAAGCTGATGGTCTTTACCATCGTTAATATTACGAACAACCGCTTTTGTGCCAATCTTGATGACTAGAGAACTGCCTTTGACTTTAAGATCTTTAATCATCGTCACTTTGTCACCCGCTTCCAATATTGCCCATTCGAGTCTTTAACAATGATGGCATCTTCTGATACGTCATTAGGATTCCATTCATGCGCGCATTCAGGCA
>ASHK01000684.1 GCA_000695745.1 Vibrio madracius
ATCCCATGAATGGGTAAAACGATCACTTCCAAACTATGACTGTTTAGTAGCGCCATTCTGTATGGCTTCAACGGGAAATGTCGATACCGGACCGCTGGTGCTAAAAGAAGCTATGGCAGTGGGCACGCCTGTGATCACGACAGATATCATGGGATGTAAAGAGATAGTCACCCCAGATACGGGCTATGTTGTGAGTGAAAAAAGTATCAGTGAACTGAGGGAGAGTATTGTTCAGTTTTCTCGTCTGAGCTTTAGTGAAAGATCCTTAATGGGACTGCGAGCTCATGAGCGCGTTCAAACGAAGTTCAACGCGCTAGTGCAGGCGAAACAATTATCTTATTGGATAGAGAATCCAATCTAACGAACATACCTTGCATTAATGCTGACATACCAACGATGTAACTGGCCGTTACTCTTTTTAGTCCATATCTCGTTATGGTAGTCGTAGATACGCCCGTTAACGGTTAGCGTGAACGCATTTTCTTTCACACTGTCTAGTTTGCTGAACTGATCCGAAGTAACCAAGAAAGGTTCACTGTCATCTAACTTAATGTCGTCAGATAACACATAATAGGCGAATTTCGGTCCTGCATCAGGTCGGTAGAGCGAATTCTATGTGCAACCAGATTAAAACCGTCACTAATAGGGGTATTGAGAGTTTGTCTGCCGATGCTCTCGTGAGTCGGAATAAAGACCCAGGCTAAAACAGCGATGACTGCAGCAAAGACAATAGCGATTGCGAGGAGAAATTTCTTCATAAGATAGGTGTTGAAAATAGTTGTCTACGAAAATCTAAGCCAAGCTTAGCATTTAAGCGTGCGGTAGTACCCAAGTTTTTGGGGTTGCAGGCCAGAAAACCTGCAACCGTGGTGAGTTTAAATGGTTGAGTTGTAAGGTTCGCGTTTAGGGCATGTGCTCAGAATTTCTCTCCTTCCTGACTCCTTAACCTCCTCGAGAATGACATCAAACCCCAAAGTCGATAAAGGTGTTTTAGAACTTCGTCATGGCCATTATCAAGCGGAATGCGATTGTGGGGAATATGTTGCAATGTCAGTGAACGATCTCCTCTAACATCGACATTATAGACTTGGATATTTGGCTCAAGGTTACTCAGATTGTACTGCGCTGCGAGTTTTTCTCGTATTTGTCGATAACCCATCTCATCATGAATAGCAGAAACTTCGACGAAGTTCTTTCTATCATCATCAAGAATTGAGAAGAACTTGAACTCGCGCATGAGATGCGGAGATAAATATTGGCTAATAAAGCTCTCATCCTTAAAGTTGTGCATCGCAAAATGCATGGCGTCCAACCAGTCACTGCCTGCTAACTCGGGGAACCACTCTTTATCTTCGTCTGTTGGCTCTTCACAAATGCGCTTGATGTCTCTAAACATCGCAAAGCCAAGAGCGTAAGGGTTTATGCCACTAAAATATG
>ASHK01000685.1 GCA_000695745.1 Vibrio madracius
AAGATAAAGTAATCAAGAACCACTTTGCTTCTGAGTTTATCTACAACAAATACAAGGACGAGCAAACTTGTGGCATCCTTGAAGAAGACGAAAACCTAGGTACTATGACTATCGCTGAGCCTGTAGGCATCATCTGCGGTATCGTACCAACAACTAACCCAACTTCTACTGCAATCTTCAAATCTCTAATCTCTTTGAAGACTCGTAACGGTATCATTTTCTCTCCACACCCACGTGCAAAGAACTCTACTAACGACGCAGCTAAACTGGTTTTAGAAGCAGCAGTAGCAGCAGGTGCTCCAAAAGACATCATCGGTTGGATCGACCAGCCATCTGTAGAGCTGTCTAACGCTCTTATGAAGCACGACGACATTGCACTTATCCTTGCAACTGGTGGTCCAGGCATGGTTAAAGCAGCTTACTCTTCTGGTAAGCCAGCAATCGGTGTAGGTGCAGGTAACGTTCCTGTAGTTATCGACGAAACTGCAGACATCAAACGTGCAGTAGCATCTATCCTAATGTCTAAAACATTCGATAACGGCGTAGTTTGTGCTTCTGAGCAGGCTGCAATCGTTGTTGACTCTGTATACGACGAAGTGAAAGAGCGTTTCGCTTCTCACAAAGCATACGTTCTAAGCAAAGCGGAAGCTGAGAAAGTAACGTAAAGTACTTCTAATCGACGGCAACCTTAACGCTAAGATCGTAGGTCAACCAGCTCCAGCAATCGCTGAGATGGCAGGTGTTAAAGTTCCAGCTGACACTAAAGTTCTAGTTGGTGAAGGTCTAGGTAAAGTTTCTTACGACGACGCATTTGCTCACGAGAAACTATCTCCAACTCTAGGTCTATTCCGCGCAGACGATTTCGAAGACGCAGTTGCTCAAGCGGTAACTATGGTTGAAATCGGTGGTATCGGTCACACATCTGGCCTATACACTAACCAAGACGTAAACGCTGATCGCATCCGTTACTTCGGTGACAAGATGAAGACTGCACGTATCCTTGTAAACATCCCAACTACTCACGGTGGTATCGGTGACTTTACAACTTCAACGTTGCACCTTCTCTAACTCTAGGTTGTGGTTCTTGGGGTGGTAACTCTATCTCTGAGAACGTAGGTCCAAAACACCTAATCAACAAGAAAACTGTAGCGAAGCGAGCTGAAAACATGTTGTGGCACAAACTACCTAAGTCTATCTACTTCCGTCGTGGTAGCCTTCCAATCGCACTTAGTGACCTAGAAGGTAAGAAACGCGCATTCCTAGTAACTGACCGTTTCCTATTCAACAACGGTTACAGCGATGAAGTAGTGAAGCTGCTTAAAGCTCAAGGCATGGAAGTTCAAACTTTCTTTGATGTAGAAGCGGATCCTACGCTCTCTGTAGTTAAGAAAGGTGCAGAAGCGATGCAAAGCTTCCAACCAGACGTAATCCTAGCTCTAGGTGGTGGTTCACCAATGGATGCAGCTAAGATCATGTGGGTAATGTACGAGCACCCAGAAACTCACTTCGAAGAACTTGCTATGCGCTTTATGGATATCCGTAAACGTATCTACAAGTTCCCTAAAATGGGTCAAAAAGCTGAGCTTGTATGTATCACTACAACATCTGGTACTGGTTCTGAAGTTACTCCATTCGCAGTTGTTACTGACGACCAAACTGGTGCTAAGTACCCACTAGCAGATTACGAGCTAACTCCTAACATGGCTATCGTTGACGCGAACCTTGTTATGAACATGCCTAAGTCTCTAACAGCATTTGGTGGTTACGATGCAGTAACTCACGCTCTAGAAGCTTACGTATCAGTTCTAGCGAACGAATACTCTGACGGTCAGGCTCTACAAGCACTTAAGATGCTAAAAGAGTACCTACCATCAAGCTATGCTAACGGTGCAAACGACCAATCGCTCGTGAGAAAGTACACAACGCAGCAACTATCGCTGGTGTAGCATTTGCGAACGCATTCCTAGGTGTTTGTCACTCTATGGCTCACAAGATTGGTGCAGAGTTCCACCTACCACACGGTTTGGCGAACGCTCTACTAATCTCTAACGTTGTACGTTACAACGCGAACGACAACCCAACTAAGCAAACTGCGTTTTCTCAATACGACCGTCCACAAGCACGTCGTCGTTACGCTGAAGTAGCTGACCACCTAGGCCTAAGCCAAGAAGGTGACCGTACTGCTCAGAAGATTGAACGTCTACTAGCATGGATGGAAGAGCTTAAGCAAGATCTAGACATCCCAGCTTCTATCCAAGCTGCAGGTGTTGCAGAGTCTGACTTCCTAGCGAAGCTTGACGAACTAGCGGTTGAAGCGTTCGATGACCAATGTACAGGTGCGAACCCACGTTACCCTCTAATCGCTGAGCTAAAAGAAGTGCTAAAAGCTTCTTACTACGGTAAAGCTTTCGTTGAAGGTGAAACTTTCGAAGGTACAACTGTAATCAAGAAGAAAGAAGACCAAGAAGCTAAGCCTGCTGCTAAAGCTAAAAAAGAGAAAGCTGAAGCTTAATTCAGTTGTAGATTTTCGCTAGCACGAAATCTAAATCGGGAAAAATGACAAAGCCCCTTCAGAAATGAAGGGGCTTTTTTTGTTTGGTGTTTTGTCTGTAAAGGTGTGTCTGCGTTAGGCCTCTGTACTGACTACTCTGCCGCTAAAATAATCATTGCTAACAATGTATTCTGTTGTCCTTGTCAGCTCATCTTGCATTTGCGACCAATTGGCTGAGACATGATAGCTGTGTGTGGTGACAGGAATGACGCCGCCCACCCTGACGTTATGGGCCTTCAGCTCTTTGGCCCAGCTCTTAGTAAAGCCAGTGACCATTGATGTTGTGTTGTCTAAATCGCTTTGGTATTGGTCGGGCTCTTGGGCAACTACATTAACAATAACGCCGGATTGGTGCTGTGTCATACGTTCTGCAGCGACTTGGCCAAACATGAAGAGGCTGGAAGCGAGCATAGAAAACTGTTGGATAAAGTTGGAGCTCGACAGGTTGCCAGTCAACGATTGTAAAGGAAGCGAGGTCCAATGATTCACTAATACATTTGGGGAACGACCAAGCTTTGACTCAATGGCATCGAATAACGACTCCACGGAGGGCAAAGTCATATCTTTAATCTCTACCATATCCACAAGCTCCGTTACCTCTCGACAGCGCCGATAGCTGGCGAGTAACGAAGATGGGTTTGTATCACAAAGTACGACTTGTGCACCCAGCTTAGCAAAGTGCAGTGCAATCATTGTTCCTAAACTTGTGCCTGCCGAAGTGATAAGAACGACTGAATTTTTAATGATCATAGTTACCCCGAAAGTGTCGGTTCCGGATAGATTTAGCCTTAAAGGCATTCCCCTGAATTAATAACTTGGTAGAAAAACTGTGAATCAAATGTGAATAACATCAAACTTTTTTAGAAAAGTAGTAATCGAAAGGGTTATTTCTGCCACATATCACATTGTGTACGGAAAAATTGGACAAGATTACATTAGAAACCACTTATAGATTGTGGTTAAGCGTGAATGGATAACATATCTTTGCGGTAAGCAGTAGAAAGGCGGTTATATAAATAGTCAACATTAGGTCTATCAATAGAACCTTGGGTCAATTGTCGGCGAGTGTGCCAGATAGGTT
>ASHK01000686.1 GCA_000695745.1 Vibrio madracius
GATAGGCTGTCCTTTGTATGAGAAGAAGGACAAGAAGAGTCCGCTGGTGTTTACTCAAGCAGGCGAAATGGTGGTTTCACAAGGACGAGAGCTTTTAGCTAAGGGGCAAGATCTCATCGAGCTGGGTAATTTGTGTCAAGGCGACTCAATGCAGGGACAATTAAAGCTCGGCTGTATTCCTACTATAGCGCCGTTTCTACTGTGTGACTTAGTACAAGAAGTGAATGCTCGTTACCCACAGTTAAATCTATTGCTTAGGGAAGACACGACGGCAAACCTACTGGCGGCATTGAGACACGGTGAACTGGATGTGCTTATTCTGGCGCTGCCAATGGACATTGGTAATATGGAAAGCTGCATTGTCGGTCATGACCCGTTTAAAATGGTGATCAGTCGTAATCAAGCTGATCGAATTCGAGTTCCGATTAAGTACGATGATCTTCCGGATGAGTCCGTTTTTTCTGTTAGAAAATGAACACTGTTTAACAGAACATGCTGTGTCCGCCTGCAAACTCACTGAAAAAGAGAAAATCAACCCCTTCAGTGCCACGAGTTTGCATACGTTGGTACAAATGGTCGCTAATGGTTTAGGCACGACCTTTATCCACAGATGGCCATTGAACATGGTTTATTAGAGAACCAAAATCTTATTGTGGTCGAACCGCCAGGGCAGCAAGCTCATCGTGATATTGGTTTAGTCTGGCGACCAAGTTCCTCGCGGCGCGATTCATTTTTGCAACTGGCGGATGTGGTCTCTGAACTACTTTAGTTTGTGTTCTGTTCTAGTAAAAAACCGTTTTATAGAGAAAGGCACCTTTATGGGTGTCTTTTTTAATGAATTAATCTAAAAACCTAAATACGTAAACCAATGCCGCTGATGTGTGATTATTGAAAAATATTTCAATCAAACTTTGCTATTCACACTGTCAATTTTACATTGTCACATTTTAATCTTCACTAGATTGATGGTCTAAACAAGGCCGTTTAAATATGTTGCCCCCAGTATTTGATAATTTCATTATTAACTGATTGATTCATTTGTTTATTTAAGTTGTGTAATTTAATTACGTAATTAGCGACATTTTTCTTATTCTTCTCTGATTTTTTGTCGAAGAATAAAGTATCGAATTGTCCATTTTTTGCATTGTAGAGTTGATACTCTAACTGGGGTTGGGTATCGTAACCATAAGGCTTGCTAATTAATTTAATCTTAATGAATAATCAATAGGTTTGAATAGGGGACGCTCGAGTCAGTAATGAGTGAGTAACGTGTTCTGTAATTGGTTTCGTTCTAAATTTACACGGTTGATTGGACGTCTTGAAGTGGTGTCGCACGATTCCACGCCAATGTTAATTTGCACATCAAAGTGTCCCTAGCGCGACTGAAAAGATGGTCACTTGGCAAGAGATCGTAAAAATTAAAACGCAAAGAGAATGCGATAGTTGGTTTTGAGCACTGCCTCAGTAGGTCTGTAATGTCTACTGAATGTCGGTAAGTTTGAGCGGCGTCAGCCGCTCTTTTTTTTAATTACGCGTTCAGTAACTCTGAGTCACCCTCTGTTTCTATTTCATCAGGCTCAACTTCTTCTTGAAGCTCTAGCAAATTAATGGCGATTGCGACGAAATCACTGTCAGTAATAATGCCGACTAATCGCTTGTTTTTTACCACGGGCAAGCATCCGACCTTATGCTTTTGCATATAGATTGCACTTTCTTTCAATCCAGCTCTTGGCTCAACGGTCATAATACTGCAATGCATGAGTTCACTGAGTGGAGTCGATAATGTGTAAGATTGGTCACTTGGGATCTTTTGTAGGATGGATTCTTGAGCCGCTAACACATCGCGTTGAGAGACAATGCCAAGCAAATGACGGTCTGCATCGACAATAGGTATGTGCCTGATATCGAGCGCTTCCATAGTATGTTTAGCATCGGCTAATGAGTGAGACCGCAATAGGGTGTGAGGGTTGCGAGTCATCATATCTTCGACCTTAATCATAGGGCCTCCAACTCGTTCTGATTGTGTACTTTAACTATAGAATTTTTCACTGATTAAGTCTGAGACAATCGTCGTTTTTTGTCGCTCCAGTCACAAAATAAGCTTACTAATAATAAGGTCAAAAATGGCACATAAAAAACACCGAATAACGATGGGGAGGTGACGGTTCAGCTTGCTATTCCAACGGGTCACTTTATACTATGCGGCTGCGAATTTTTTCGCCGTTTTTGTCGCTTAATATAGAAGATTGGTGTTATGCAAGTTTCAGATTTTCATTTTGATTTACCAGATGAGCTTATCGCGCGCTACCCTAAAGCCGAACGAAGCTCAAGCCGACTGCTTCAGCTAACCGGGAATACTGGTGAAGTCGTGGATGGAAACTTCACTGATATCGTTAATCAAGTGCAGCCGGGCGATTTGCTCGTGTTCAATAATACTCGCGTGATTCCAGCACGAATGTTTGGACGTAAAGCATCTGGCGGTAAAATTGAAGTACTTGTTGAACGTATGCTTGATGATAAGCGTGTGTTAGCACATGTTCGCTCTTCTAAGGCACCGAAACCAGGCACAGAGTTGTTCCTTGGTGAAAATGATGAGTTCCAAGCATTGATGGTCGCTCGTCACGATGCTCTTTTTGAGATTGAAATGCAGTCTGATAAGACGGTTCTTGATATTCTTAACGATATTGGCCACATGCCACTTCCTCCTTACATTGACCGTCCAGATGAGGATGCCGATAAAGAGCGTTACCAAACCGTTTATAACGAGAAGCCAGCGCGGTTGCCGCTCCTA
>ASHK01000687.1 GCA_000695745.1 Vibrio madracius
GGTATGGGTCACCGATAGTGTATCGATGAAGTTTTTTGCTTCCAGTCTACTTTGTTTACGTGTCGACATAGCATTTCCTTATATATCATATAGTTATAAAAGACAAATGCTTGACGGATGTGTGAACACAAGAGGTATCAACCACAATAGCTTGCGCTATTTGATAAATAAAAGAGGGAGGATTTCCATTTTATTCTCCTGTTCCCTTCGCTGGTACTAACCAGATCAGGTTCAACGGATCCCGAATTAACGGTCTCAGCCCTAAGGCACTCCGACAAGTATTGAGGCGATTATAGAGTAATCAGCTCTGATTTTTCAACCGAACTGTGCCGCTTTTTTTAACTTTTGATCAACAACTGAAAGCCTATCCAACATGCTGAGATACTCACAATCACATTCAATAGAATATTCAATTCCCATTTTAAGAAAGCGCCCTGTTGCATCAAAAGTACATTGTCCATAGAAAACGTTGAGAAGGTTGTTAACGCACCAAGAAACCCAAGACCTATAATTTGGCGCCAAGGGTCTGGAGCAAGCACTTCTGTTTCAAAAGCGGCAATTAATAGACCCATGATAAAGGAACCTACCACGTTAACGGTGAGGGTGCCGTAAGGAAATCCTCGACCAAAAAGTACGATACACAACTCTGATATTAAGTATCGAGAGCAGGCGCCGAAAGCCCCGCCCAATGCAATAAAACCTAAAACTGAAAACTGACCCATCTACGAGTACCCAAAATAAAATGTCTATACAGCTAATAGTATACGAACACCTAACGATTTCGACCTCAGTCATCGAAAATTATGTTTTCACAACACACCGTCGCCCTGCATTTATGTTCATTATTTAAAACGTTACAGGAGTCACTTTAACTTACTTTGATGTATCCCATTAGTCCGGTTTTCATGTGTTCTATAACATGACAGTGATACATCCACTCGCCTGGGTTGTCTGCGACAAATGCGACTTTGGCCCTACCATTTTTGCCTAGGAGCACAGTATCGGTATGGAACGGCATCACTTTTTCACCATCTAATTCAAGCACAGTAAAAGTATGGCCGTGTAAATGAATGGGATGGTGATATTGGGTGAGGTTTCTGAGATCGAAAATATAGGTTTTGCCATTTTTAAGTGTGCTATCGGATCTGGGAGGTTCTCTTTACTCATTCCCTCCCAAGCTCTTCGGTTCATGAGCCAAAACTTGGGAACAGCTTTGCCATCTTGACTTGCAGGAGTAATAGCCCCTTCCCACTCAAAAACAAAGTCCTTAGTAGTAGCGTTAATCAAGTCCGGTTTAGGGATAGGGTTCAATGGCAAAGAAGGGATCGTTTGGTCCGCATTCACCACTTCTCCTTCAACTGAAAAACTACACAGAGGGAAAGGAAAGTCACCTTTTAGGTGGCGAATGTAAACAACAGAGCCGCTTTTCTCAGGAGCAATCATGGCTAAGTCAAGGCGCATACCTGGGCCCATTTTATGCTCGGTAAGTTTATAAGGAGCAAATACAGGGTTTCCATCGATCGCGATTACCCACGCAGTGACTCCTTCTACTGCGACCTTATAAGTAAGGGTATTATCGACGTTTATCACACGTGCCCTGACAAGCTCGTTAGGGCGAACTTTGTAATTAGGTTCATTAACACCATTGACGGTTCCCCACTCACCAGGAGTGCCATACGAGCGCTATAGCGGGGAATCATGAGTTGCTTCCAATTACCTTGTTTGTCTAAATGCCAATTTTTTAGCACCAACTCGATATCATGATCGAATTCTATTGGTTCGCGCTCTTCAACAATAAATGCTCCAACGAGTCCTTTACCGAGCTGAACTACGCTATTCATATGAGGGTGATACCTGAACGTACCAGCATCTGGCGGCGTAAATTCATAGATAAAGGTTTCATTGGGCATTATGGGAGGCTGACTTAAAAATGGAACCCCATCCATTTCAATAGGTATACGCAATCCATGCCAGTGAATTGTGGTAGGTTCGTTTAATTTGTTAGTGAAACGAATAACCACTTTCTGCCCTTGCTTACAGCGAATCGTGGGCGCTGGGATCTGACCATCAAAACCCAAAACCTCTGTTTGATATCCGGGAATCAATTCTGCTGTTGCTGGTTGAGCGGTAAGATCATAAATGATGCCCTCTTGTGACTCGGAAACTTTTGTCAGAGAGCATCCAGGAATGACCACCATAGCAGATAGGGATAATGAGCTTTTTAGAAAAGTGCGGCGAGATAGATTCATTCTGATAGTCCTTTTTAGAACTATTAGATAATGATTCTCAATTACTTTCAATTGACTTTAGCGGTAGATGTGAGTGTAGGCTTGAATCACTCTCTGATGACGGAGGAAGACTTGAGTCATGAAGAATAAGGCAACCAGCCGTAAGTCAGCCATCAGCATTCGGAGAGGTATTCACTAAACTCCGGATAATAAAAAACCCGACGCTTTCGCATCGGGTTCTCTAATAAGTGGCGGAGTGGACGGGACTCGAACCCGCGACCCCCGGCGT
>ASHK01000688.1 GCA_000695745.1 Vibrio madracius
TCGTGGCAACGAGGCTCTTAGGGTCTATCTTAGTCGCGTGTTCAGCATTCGCTTTGGTCCATGCAATTTGGCTCTGCGTGCTGTTTTTCGATTCACCATCGACATTAATGGCTTTCGTCTCTAAACCGGTTGCGGTTTGCGTCGTCGAACCTGAAGCACCCGTTAACACAGCGATTTGCTCAGTTGCCATATCGTCGGTTGCAGTATTTGTCTCTGGACTATTTTGGTGTTGTTGAGTAGGTGAAGAACTATTGATATCCAAAGGTATCGTCGGTTCACCCGCTGGTTCGACTCGCTTCGGATCTTGAGTACTGGCAGTGGCCGCACCGAGTACCGCAGCGTCTGATAAGTCACTCTCCGTTTGTGACAATGCGGCGTTGTTTTTGGGCTTTAACGCGCTATTCGACTCGTCCAAACGGCTGAGCAATTGCGCACTGTCACTGACGGTTTTTTGAGCTTCAACACTTCCCTCAGAAGCGGGGTTAAGCGTATCGCGGTGAGAAGATACGACAACAGCGGACTCTGACGCCATTTTTTTTGACACTCTCATCAGAGTCCTCATCAACACTTGTCTCTGTTTGACTTTTCGCCCTGCTGCAGGCGTTGACGACTCTGCTTCTTGCGCCGTTGTGCTTAGAACCTCGGCATCCTCTTCACCTAATGACGCCTCTATCGCATGAGAGTTGGCTGCCTCAGCACCTAGCTTTCCTCCAGCCTTTTGTTTTTCCTCAGTATTTTCTGAAGAAATCGCATTTTTAAGCGTATCAAAAAAGCCTGACTGCTCCGCATTATCTGCAGAATCGACAACCGTGGTTTTGTCACTAGACTTAGTATTAGGTGTTGCTGAAATACTGTTGTTAGTAATTGCCAGACTCATTCCATTAAGGCCCGTAAAGAGGAGTTAAATAATTGGGGTGGCAAATTGCCGCCGTTCATACTGATAGCATGGAACAATGCAAAATTTATACCGAATATCGATTCAAATACATGAGCAATGATTAACGCTGAGAACGACGGCGAGCAAAAAGCAAATTAGAGAACTCGTCCATCTGTTTTTGTTCCATCTTTTGTTCTAATTGCTGCCTTTCTCTGTGTTTCTTATCAATCAACCACTCATAAGAACGGCGTTGTTTGCGCGTGTTTTGCCAGTAGTCTTGGCAATCTTCCACCTGTTGTTTGAAGTGACTCTCCGCAGACTTCTGCTTGGTTAACGTTTCATCAAGCTGAGTTAAAAAGCGATTTAAGTGACCATATTCACTGGCAGTTAGCCCGACTTTACCGCGCTCGACAAGCTGATTACAGTAATCCAAGCGGTATTGTTCAATTTGCCTAACTTGCCGGTAATAGTCTTCAAGCTCTGAACGTGCTTTATTCAGTGCCAATACCGCCTGTTGTTCACTGTCTTTGGCTTGTTCTAGTAGGAAATCAAGAGCGTTATCCATTGTTGACTCAGTTTACCTGCAATAGCTGTTTCAACATGCTGAGGGACATATCATATGGGACGGTGTCGCGCATACCTTGTTGGAGGTATTGATCCAGTTTCGGCTTGAGCGTAAATGCGCTATCAATCGCTGGATCAGTTCCAGGCTTGTAAGCGCCAATAGACACAAGATCTTGGTTCTTACGACAAACAGACAATATTTGTCTAACCGCTTTCGACATTAACACATGCTGGTCATCGGTAATTTGTGGCATCACTCGACTCACTGATTTCTCAATGTCAATAGCCGGATAGTGGCCCGCATCAGCCATCTCTCGTGAAAGGACGATGTGTCCATCTAAAATAGCCCTTGCCGCGTCAGCGATAGGATCTTGCAAGTCATCGCCTCAGTAAGAACGGTAAAAAATGCAGTAATAGAGCCTTGATTTACATCACCGTTACCTGCTCGCTCAACCAAAGCGGGAAGCTTAGCAAATACCGATGGCGGATAACCTTTGGTTGCCGGTGGTTCTCCCACTGAAAGCGCAATCTCACGCTGGGCCTGTGCAAAACGAGTCAATGAATCCATAAGGAGTAAGACATCCAGCCCTTGATCACGAAAATATTCAGCAATGGTTAACGCGGTTTGGCAACCTTTAAGCCGCATAAGCGGTGACGCATCTGCTGGCGCAGCAACGACCACTGAACGCTCACGACCAGAGCTGCCAAGAATCTCTTCAATAAATTCTTTTACTTCTCGTCCACGCTCACCTATCAGCCCCACTACAACCACTTGTGCGGTCGTCCCGCGGGTCATCATACCTAGAGTGACCGATTTTCCAACGCCAGAACCTGCAAACAGACCAATACGCTGGCCTTTACCGACGGTCA
>ASHK01000689.1 GCA_000695745.1 Vibrio madracius
CTTCAATAGTTTCAGAGCGCTATCCTGCGTTATTCCTTATCTTTACCTCAATGATCATCTGTCTAATGTGAATGAATCCGGTATGGATATTGTCATTCGCTATGGGGAGATGGCGGACAGCAATCTCATTTGTCGTAGATTGGCGTCCAGTCGCCGTGTCTTGTGCGCCTCTCCTGAGTATTTGGCAAAACGGGGCACCCCGATTACTCCTCAAGATTTGGTTGATCATGACTGTTTAGTAATGCTACGTCATAACGAAGAGTTAAAGACGTGGCACTTTCGGGACAATGACCAAAGAAAATCGATCACCGTAACACCAAAACGCTTTTCAGATGATGGTGAAGTGATTCGCCGCTGGGCGTTAGAGGGAGCAGGTATTGCGCTTAAGTCGCTGCTTGATGTTCAGGCTGACATTAACCAGCGTCGTCTGGTGACGGTACTTAACGGCTATATGAAAAACTTTAATGCTTCGACAACGGTTTCGAGTGCGGATTTGAACGTGGTCTATTTGAGTAAAAAGTACCAGCCTAAACGTATTCGTTTGTTTTTAGATTATCTATTTGAACAGTTTCCTAGTTTGGTGCGCGAGTCCAGTGATAGTTAGCGCCAGAATGGTTGATCACATGACGATACCAGTGACTTCGGAAAGGTCTCTATTGGTGATGTTAACCAGCACACCTGTTTTTGGAGCGGCGCTCACGTGGGCAACATGAAATCCAGCCAAGTAAACTTAGATATGACGGTTTAACTGTACTACCTTAAAACTAAAGGTTGGAACGTAACGGTTTAGGTGGATCATGAATAAAGTCATCTTAGTTTTGCTGACACTCGCGGCTTCAATAAGCGGTAATGTCTATGCGCAAGAGGCATCAAAGGGTGTGCAGCAAAAGAACAACAACTTAAAACTAAGCTAGATTATGCTAAAAAGTATAACAATACCCATCAAATACAAAGCCTTGAAATAGCCATCGAAAATGTTCAGAACTACTGCACCGATGAAAAGCTTTACGAGCAGCGAATGCAGAATATTGAAACTAAAAAGCGAAAAGTTGCTGAGAAGGCGCAAGAGTTAGAACAAGCAAAAATGAAAGGCGACACTAAAAAGATTAGCAAGAAGGAACGTAAATTAGCCGATGCAGAAAAGGAGTTACAGTATAGTGGTCAACAAATTCCGGACACTAACTTAAGCCGATCTTCGGCAGTAACTGGCGACAGCCCATCATTTGCTTGATGAGGCCGTTGCCTATTGTAGTAATCCATC
>ASHK01000690.1 GCA_000695745.1 Vibrio madracius
CGCTCCGGCTTCGGCTCTACCTCCCAAGCAAAGCCCTAAAGCATCAATTGCAATAGACTTACCCGCACCTGTTTCACCGGTGATGGTTGTCATACCTGTACTGAGTTCTAACTGCAGAGATTTTACAATGGCAAAATTATTAACACTTAGATGAGACAGCATTTTTGCTTACCTGTTTAAATGAACACTACTGTATGTAAATTCAGTATATACTGTTTCTTTATACAGTAAAGTTGTACAGGTAATTTTTTATGTGATTGGGCGCACTATTGTTGTATTTGGCGACAAATTAGTCCCGATAAACGAAAACCCCAGCATTTAACGCTGGGGTTTATCAAACTGATCTCTAAAATAATTTGCTTGACCAACCAAGCTTATTTCGCAGTACATGATAGTAGCTGTAGTCTTTCGGGTGAATCAGTTTTAGCCGATTCGGGCTTTGATAAATATGAATTTCATCACCCGGGGAAACGGGTAAAGAGATTTGTCCGTCACAGCTGACTTCTTGAGTACCGCGGTTATCAGGCGAGACAATCAATTTAATACGACAGTTCGCATCGACAACCAGTGGTCGGCTAGAGAGAGTATGAGGAAACATTGGGACGAGAGAGATCGCATTTAAGTTCGCTGACAAAATGGGCCCGCCACCTGAAAGCGAATATGCTGTCGACCCTGTCGGAGTAGATACGATCAGTCCGTCAGAACGTTGGCTGAATGCGAACGTATCGTCGATATAGACCTCAAACTCAATCATATGGGCGACTTGCCCAGGGTGTAATACCGCTTCGTTGAGTGCAGCGTTGTGACTTTTTATCTGCCCATGGCGATGTATTTCGGCTTCCAGAAGAAAGCGTTCTTCCTCGCGGTACTCTCCTTGAAGAACGGCTTCGAGAGCGGTCTCAAACCCTTCAGGGTTCAAATCAGTGAGAAACCCAAGACTACCACGATTAACACCAATAACGGCAACATCGAAACGAGAGAGTACTCGCGCAGCTCCAAGCATATTTCCATCGCCACCAACGACGATGGCAAGATCAGCTTCACGCCCAATACGGACTAGGCTAAAAAAGTGTTGCCTTGGGATATCAACAAGAATGTCGATAAGCCGGTCATCCACTAATACTTTGTAGCCTTTAGAGGTAAGCCAGTGAAACAGTTCTTTGTGGGTTTGAACGGCTTTCTGTGCTCTTGGTTTGCTATGATGGCGATCACCTCAAAGGTTTTTTCATATCACTTCCAAACTAATAGTGCTTGAATCACAAATCTTCATCCCCATAATATACCCAAAGTATGTATATATGCAGTGTTTGGTATGATTTTGATCCAAAGTTTTATGGCAGTCGTATTCACATTGCCTTGAATTGAGTATTCCGGAGAAACCATGAGCAACGAAGAAAATAAGGTAAACCAAGAAGAGCTGCACACTCAAGAAGCGCAAGCAAAGCAAGCGGATGCTGATGTTGTTGGTTCTGACGCTGATGTTGAGTGGAACGAAGAATCCGAGCAAGATATTCAAGAGTCGAAAATTGCTCAACTAGAAGCGGCTTTATTAGCGAGTGAATCCAAAGTTAAAGAACAGCAAGATGCGGTGCTTCGTGCTAAAGCAGACGTAGAAAATATGCGTCGCCGTACAGAGCAAGAGATTGACAAGGCTCGTAAATATGCACTGAATAAGTTTGCTGAAGAATTACTTCCTGTTATCGATAACCTTGAGCGTGCAATCGCAGCGGCTGATGCTGAAAACGAAGCGGTGAAGCCGATTGTTGAAGGTGTAGAACTCACACACAAAACGTTTGTTGATGTGGTTGCTAAATTTGGCTTGAAAGAAATCAACCTGAGGGCGAAGCGTTTAATCCAGAACTGCATCAAGCGATGTCTATTCAGGAAAGTGCTGACCATGAACCAAACACAGTTATGTTTGTTATGCAAAAGGGTTACGAGCTAAATGGCCGTGTAATCAGACCTGCAATGGTTATGGTGTCTAAATAACAAGCGAACAGCCAGGGGGTTGACAGTAGAAGTTTATCCCATTGGTTTTGGATTTATAGAGAAATGAAGCCTGATAGGCTTCATTTTTTTGGTTGTTTATTCTGGATTGATTTGAAAAATTAGGTGATGATCTTTTAAATTTTGGATAATAAAATGTAAAATTAATGCTTTATTTTGAGCTTCAGATCTGTAAGATGCCCTGAGCTTTCTACTAATAAGAATAAATAACTATAAAACACAGGACTAAACACAACATTCTGGAGTTTATGAATGAATAAATCACTATCCCAAAAGATCTTTGTAGGTCTATTTGCTGGCCTGTTAATTGGTACAGCGATTCAATACTTATTCGCAGGTGTCAGCCTCTTCGATCAATACCTTCTTGGATTTGCTGAAGGTGTGGGCGGCATGTTCGTCTCGCTTATCAAGCTGCTGGTTGTTCCACTCGTATACGTTTCTATTGTCTGCGGTATCGTAGAACTTAAAGACATCAACTCTTTTGGCCGTTTAGGCGGTAAAACTTTTGCGCTTTATATTCTCAATACCGTCGTCGCTATCACTTTCGCGTTAACCATTGGTATGATCGTTCAGCCCGGCGCAGGTGCAAACCTTGGTGGTACGGTAGCTCAAGCCATTGAAATTACCTCTACCACAACCCTGATATCTTCTCAATGATCACTAATATCGTTCCAAGCAATCCAATTCAGGCGTTTGCTAACGGTGATATGCTGCAAATCATCTTTATGGCAATTTTGACAGGTCTTGCTATCCAAGCGTTGGACAAAAAGGGTGGCCCGGCTGTGAATGCGTTTAAAGTAGCAAACGACATTATGATGAAGCTCATTGGCTGGTAATGAGCCTTGCGCCATATGGTGTGTTTGCTCTTATGATTCAACTAGGGGCAACGTTGAATGCTGGTACTCTAGCTTCAGTTGCGGGATACGTCGCATTGGTTGTTGGTATTCTTGTCCTTTGGATCTTTGTTGTATACCCATTAATGGTTGGTGCCACAACGAAGGTAACGCCATCACAGTTTATCCGTGCGACTCGTGAGCAAGTGCTATTTTCACTATCAACAGCAAGCTCTAACGCTACGATTCCAGTAACGATGCGTACTCTGACGGACAAAATTGGCGTGTCTAAATCGGTAGCTGGTTTTGGTGTTCCACTCGGTGCAACGATGAACATGGCAGGGGCGTCAATTTATATTGCTATCGCAACTATTTTTATCGCTAATGCGTTTGGTCAGCCAATTCAAATGAGCGACCTGTTTACACTAGGTTTCACCGTTCTACTACTTTCTATTGGTGCTGGTGGTGTTCCGGGTGGCGGCGTTGTCATGATCGGCGTTATCCTGCATCAACTTGGTCTGCCACCTGAAGGTCTGGCTATTGTTGCTGCGGTTGACCGCATTAATGATATGTTCTGTACCAGTTCTAACGTAGTGGGTGACACCGCCGTAAACACGATGGTAGCTGGTAGCGAAAATGAGCTTGATGTTGAGCAGAGTTCAGAAATCCAACTGGAAGCGACTCGAGCTTAAGCCATTGAGCTGACTATATTGCAAAGCGAAGCCTAAAAAGCTTCGCTTTTTTTGATACTAGTGGTTTCAATGAGTTAGTTGTCCTTTTTATAGACAATTTCTAATCGTCTCGGGAAAAAMTCAATTTTTTTA
>ASHK01000691.1 GCA_000695745.1 Vibrio madracius
GCCTCTGAACTGACCTGAATTGAAACAATTTGTTGTTATATCGCAATTTTGGCGAGTGAGATGTGGACTATTCTTACACGTTTATTGTGCTACATATCAGAATCGGTGATAGGACCTATTTTGAAGGGGAGCGTCTGATTTACTACAGTAGGCGCACTGAGGCATGTTCGTGCTTTGGTACCTTAAGCTTGTAATTAACTTAAATCGTAGATTTAAGCCTTGATTGACATGGGTGTAGAAACACTTTTCCAATCCCTGCGGCTCCTATTCTGGAGCCGTTTTTTTGTCCCATCAGGAGTTAAGTATATCTGAACGCTACTTAGAGATTACTTGATATATTGAACGCTCATCTCTGCGTAGTATGCCCTTGTAACGCGAACAACAGGAATGGTTATGTGTAAGTTAGACGAAGGGTATGATGACCTAAATTTCGACGTAAACGAGAATGACGTTGAATTTCTTGGTTGGAATGACAAAGAATGGTTAATTGAGTTAGTGGTGTTTCTGCTCATTTTGGTTAGTGCGACGGCTATTATTGCCTATCGAGTGTGCTTCGATGGATAAAGAGCTTCAAGAAAACAGAACGATAATCAGACTGACTTGCTATTGGAGTCTTTACTTCATTAGCTTGTTAGCGGTCGCGATGGGAGTGTTACTCGAAGTGATGGCCACTTGTTAAAGTTGCAAGCGACCATGTATTGCGGGCACAAATACAGCCATACTCAGGCGATCACTTGTACCAACGGTGTTTATATGCACTCGAGTAATCGGGGAGATTAATACTAGAGTCGAGATCATCGCAAGGCTCTAGTGGCCCTATAACGGTTCGATAGGGCAGAATACCTGCCCATGTTTGCAAATCGAGATCCTCTTTATCGTCATTGACACCGTGGCGGCCAATTTTTACCGAGGCTTCGTTGAGTTCAATCGCAAGCACTTGTGTTGCAGTGAGTTCTTTGTTGTTGCTGAGACGAACCTCTTCGGTCCTACCGGGAGCAATATGCTCAATAAAATGGTTTAACACTCGATCTTTCTCATGATTATCTTTGATGTTTTCAAACTGGCCAAAGACAACGGCACTTCGGTAATGTGCACTATGATGGAAAGCGGAGCGCGCTAATACCCAACCATCAAACAGGGTAAACGTTAAGCAGGTTTTATGTCCCGTTTTGAGCGTGCGAAGCAAACGGCTATTTTTGGCCCGTGAATATAGACCTTGTTGTCTACTCGCCATGCTAGCATTGGAATCACAACGGGACCTTCTGTCTTCTTCAATAGCGATGTGAGCAATTAACGACTCATCAATAATGTCGTAAAGCGCTTGCGGGTCAAAGACCGCTTTATGACTGCCTTTTTTTATCTGTGTTCGGGTTGTATTTGAAAGCATTGACGTTCCCTATTCGATGACTGTTAACGCTAAAGTAAAAAATATCTGGTACTCTGGTTAGGTCCAAACAGATAAAAATGGTGGATCCAATTTGAATGTTATTGATATTAGTGACATCTCATTAGCAGAGTCCGGTGTCACGCTTCAACACAACCTATTTAGCCAAATACGCGTCAGGATCCTAAATGGGCGCTGGATATCGGGTGCTAAACTGCCGTCCACTCGTACGATGGCACACCAGTTGAAGGTGAGTCGCAATACCGTGATTCAAACGTATGAGCAGTTAGTGGCGGAAGGGTATTTAGTTTCCAAACCACATAGTGGCTTTTTTGTCTCTTTAACGCTACCCGACCAATACCTCAACGCACCTGAAACTAAAAGTACCCCAGCTTTGGGTACAGATAACACGCCTAGCAACGGTTTATTTGCACCTGGCGTGGCGGAACTAGCGTTGTTTCCTACTGCGCAGTGGAACCGTTTATTGCAACGTCATGGCTCGCGAGTTTCTTTGCTGGGAAACCAAGATCTGCAAGGGTATCTGCCACTTCGAGAAGCGTTACATCGATATTTAACTAGCAGTCGCTCTGTCGTGTGTCACCCGAATCGAATCATCATTACCTCTGGCGCTCAACAGTCTATCGCTATTGCTCTACTGGCGATAAAGCGCCTGGGGAATAATGACAAGTGGTTGGTTGAGTTTCCGGGGTACCGTCAGGTGGTCAAAGTGTTGCAGACTTTCGATATGGACTATGATTTTGTCAACGTGACGGCAGAGAAAGGATTAGAAACTGCCGAGATCCTCAATCAAAAAGCACTCGGCGTGTACTTAACACCAAGCAATCAATACCCAATGGGGAGTTCCATTCAAACGGAACAGCGTTTGCAGTTAATCAACTGGGCTCAAGAAAACCAAAGTTGGATTATTGAGGATGACTATGACAGTGAATTTCAATTTGATAGTCGCCCATTACGCAGTATGCAGGGGTTGGCTGCAGAAAGTGGCAATACCAAGCGGATGGTGTATATCGGTTCAATGAGCAAGGTGATGTTTAATGCGTTGCGAATCGGCTACATGGTGGTGCCTGAAGATTTGGTCGACGTTTGCTTAGACATTAAAGATGCGCTTTCTGGGGATACGCCATCGCATACACAAGCGGCGTTAGCCGAGTTTATTGATGAAGGTATGTTGGTTCGCCATATTCGAAAAATGCGCCGCCGATATGAGCAAAAATACAGAATAATGCAGCAATGTATTAGGGAGCACTTTGGCAACGAGTGGCAGATTGTCTCTCAGGGAGCAGGACTGCACATTACTGTTCAGTGGCAAAGTCATGTTGATGAGCATCAGTTCTCAGAACTCGCTCAGCGACATAATATCGTCGTAAGACCAATGAGTTTCTATGAACCTACCACTCATAAACGCCGAGTCGGTTCGGTGGTGTTAGGTTATGGGAATGCCTCGCTAGAGTCTATACCTGCCAGTATAGCTCAACTGGCATCGCTTTATTTTGAACTTAACAGCGATAAAAAGAGGACACTTCATCGAGTTGCGCAATTCGTTGTAGATAGACACAAGGCACGGTGAAATTAACCCGTGCCTTGATATTATGAGTAGCAGCTAAATTACGATTGGTCGCTGGCTTGGTATTTAATTCCTTGTTTGCATTTTGTTTTCCGGCCTGTTTTTTCTCGAAGCGTGAAATCCACCACCAAGCGAGACCTGAGAATACGGCTGTCATAAATACGTTGATGAAGAACGCTCTGACTAAATCAACCCCAGCAGGGAAGGCTGAAGCCGTCATACTAATGATAAATATAGCGATCAGCACTGATACAACACTCATGCCAAACTTACGAGAACCCATGCGGAAGTCGCGTGGTGTGTCATCATGTTTGAGTCTAAATACGAAGTAGGCGACCATGATAAAGATAGGTGGCAGCATCGCAGTACCAGCGGTG
>ASHK01000692.1 GCA_000695745.1 Vibrio madracius
GGTGCGTTGGTAACGCATAACAATACGCTATTCCAGTGTGATGTCGCAGGATGGTGCTCTTCCAATGCTGCTTGGGCATACGAACCAGGTGTTGGGCAGCATTGGCAAGATGCATGGACGACGCAAGGGGCCTGTTCATCGTCACCCTCAGTGACATTTGATAGCCCGCAGCCGGGAGACACAGTTTTATTGGGAAGCGATGTTTCTATTTTGGCGAGTTCAAACGATGAAGATGGAACCATCGTATCAGTAGAAGCCTTTGTCGGTGGAATGACACTTGGAGCGTTACCACAACCTCCTTATCAATGGACATGGAACGCCAATCTGCTAAACGCAGTCGACCTTGAGATCGTCGCAACCGATAATGACGGATTGAAAACAAGTGTTAAGCGAACGATCAATGTCAGTGATAGTGTTATTGTTACATCCGTCACCGACCCCATTTCTGGCAGCGTTGTAGCAGTTGATAAGCCCGTGTCGGTGAGCGCTCAAGCTACCTCATTACAAAGTAATGTGACGCAAGTAGAGTTGTTTGTAAACGGTCAAAGTAGTGCTGTAGTCAGTACGCAACCTTACGTATTTGTGTGGACACCGCCTTCAGTAGGAACCTACCAGCTGAATGTGGTTGCAAGTGATGCTCAAGGTAACAGTGTTGCGTCCGACAGCATCATGGTGAGCGCTAAATCTGTGGTTCAGCCTAAACACAAACTGATTGGCTACTGGCATAATTTTGTCAATGGTTCGGGTTGCCGATCCCACTCAATCAAATGTCTAAAGACTGGGATATTATCGATATCGCCTTTGCCGATAATGATCGTAACAGTAATGGAACCGTTCATTTTAATCTCTACAATGGCGATATTCATTCCGATTGCGCTCCGCTCGACCCCCTACAATTCAAACAAGATATCAAAGCACTACAAGCTGAAGGTAAGATTTTCGTTCTGTCTTTAGGGGGAGCAGAAGGCACTATTACGTTGAATACCGACTCAGATGAGGCGGCCTTCGTCTCCAGCCTAAGTAATATCATAGAAGAATGGGGATTTGACGGGCTGGATATCGATTTGGAAAGTGGATCTAACTTAGTACACGGCAGCCAAATCCAAGCGCGTTTGCCAAGAGCACTACGAGCGATAGAAGCCAATATGGTCGGGGATATGTATTTGACCATGGCACCTGAACATCCATACGTTCAAGGAGGAATGGTCGCGTATTCTGGTATTTGGGGGGCTTATATTCCGGTGATAGATCAGGTTCGCGATATGTTAGATCTGCTGCATGTCCAGCTCTATAACAATGGTGGACTGGCAAACCCTTACACAACAGGCGCGGCGCCAGAGGGGTCCGTCGATATGATGGTTGCGGCATCGAAAATGCTCATTGAAGGGTTTGAACTTGCTGATGGCAGTCGGTTTATGCCTTTGAGAGATGATCAAGTTGCTATCGGCCTTCCATCTGGGCCTAGTTCGGCTAATTCTGGTCAAGCGCCCATTGCCAACATCGACGCCGCATTAGATTGTCTCGTAACCAAGAGTCGATGTGATAGCGTGATTCCAGAACGACCATACCCAAACTTTGGAGGGGTGATGACGTGGTCGATCAATTGGGATCAACATGATGGATTTAACTTTTCAAAACCTGTGAAAGCGAAACTGGAACAGTTGGATCAGCAATAAAAAAACGCCTCACTTTACGTGAGGCGTTTTAATTTGTTCATCAAACATTATTGCGCTTTTGCTGGCTCTTGAGATCCCTCTGGGGCTAGTTGAGCTTCGATGTCTTGTTCTGTGATTTTATCAGCATCTGCAGAAGACTCTAATTCCGACACAGAAGGCTTAAATTCTTGATTGCCTTCGTTAGCGACCCATTCCCGAAGGTCTTGCCAAATTAGTCCCATTGTCTCGTGCCAATAGCGCTCAGTCTGCTCTAAGTACCGAGATGATGGTGTGTACTTTTGCCAAGCCTGCTCTATCTTCTTTTTGTGCTAAGAAGTTAGTTGGTGCAGGGTATGGCGTTAAACCTGCCGCTTCAAATTCGTGCATGGCACGCTTCATATGACTGGCTGATGTCACCAAAACAAGCTGTTTATTTTGTACAAAGGCAGCGGCTTGACGAGCTTCCTCCCAAGTATCTTTCGCGGTTTCCAATAAAATGATATCTGGCTTTGAAACCCCTAATGCCAGAGCAACTTTTGCCATCGTCCTTGCGTGGCTAACACCAGTTCCACCATCATAACCGGATAGAATGAGCTTTGCTCCGGGGTACATTCTGAGAATACGAATACCTTCACTCAAACGCATTAACGAGGCTCGGCTCAGCTCCGAAGTAGGTGGAATTTGATCATCGACCATATGTCCACCGCCAAGCACCATGACGTAGTCAATGGTTTGGTTAATTGGCAAGAAAGCACTGTACTGACGCTCAAGTGGCATCAAGAGGCGGCTAGATAACGGTTGGAATGAAATAAGAAAAGTCCCACACAGAGACACGAGAATAATCAGGCTTCCGAGTTACGGCGCGCCGTAAACATGATGAGAACTAAGCCCAAGAAACCAAGAATTAACATGGCAGGTAAAGGCATTAGTAATGAAGACACAACCTTTTTCAGCTCAAACATAGAATAATAGTCCGAAAAAACACCACTTAACGCTAAAAAAGGGAGTTGCCCCTTTATTCCTGTCACTTATATGACAGAATAGCTGTATAACTGGTTATCTTAACTCAATATACCGTGATGCAAGACCGAAATTTCGACGATATCGCCCACAAATTTGCAAAAAATATTTACGGCTCAGAGAAGGGTGAAATTCGCCAAACTATTGTTTGGGAAGACTTAACCCAAGCTCTCGATGCGCTGGATGATACAAGAAAAACGCTAGAAGTTTTAGATGCTGGTGGTGGATTAGGGCAGGTTTCGCAACGAATTGCAAACAGAGGGCACAAGATCACATTATGTGACCTCTCTTCTGAAATGCTTAAGTTGGCGCAAGCTGATGTTGAAAAAAACGGGTTACTCTCGCAATATCGCTGGGTACACAGCCCGGTACAAAGTATCGCCGAACATTTGACTCAACCAGTAGATTTAGTGTTGTTTCATGCCGTGATGGAATGGCTAGCGGAGCCTAAACCTGCGCTAGAAGCGGTTTTGCAGCAAGTAAAACCTGGTGGTATCGCGTCTGTCATGTTTTACAATCATCATGGATTGGTATTTAAGAACGTTATATGTGGCAATATTCCGCATGTACTTGACGGCATGCCACATAGAAAAAGATTCAAGCTTCAGCCACAAAAAGGGCTAAAGCCAGAGGAAGTGTATCAATGGATAGAGGATGCGGGGTTTGAAATATGTGGCAAATCTGGTATTCGTTCATTCAGCGACTACATTGGCAATATGCAATACATGGGAGACTACACCGCTGAGGATGTTCTAAAACTAGAACAGCAGCTGTGTCGCCAAGAACCTTATCTCTCCATGGGCCGATACATACATGTATGGGCGAGGAAAAAACAATAACAGGAAAGACCATGAGTGATAACACTCTGAATGCAGATGACCGACCGATTGATGAACTCGTCGGCTGGGTCAA
>ASHK01000693.1 GCA_000695745.1 Vibrio madracius
AGATGTCCGTTCTGCGTCAATGCGAGTGTTGAACTGGAGCTTGGTTCCTGAAGCTTCGCTTACCCTATCGACCTCGTTGGAGAGAGCAGAGCGCCTGATTGCAAACCTTATCGTCAATAAAGCACAAATGTTGGAGAACTTCGCAGCATCACGTCATTTTATTATGTCCGAAGCGGTCATGATGAAAGTCGCTGAAAAAGTAGGACGAGGAGAGGGGTATCGTCAAGTGGGATCCGCGATAGCCAATGCGCCAGAAACGGGGGATCTTGCCACTGTATTGAAACAAGATAAAGGTGTGTCGTCGATACTGTCCGCCGATGACATTGATGCAGCGTGCGACCCTAGGCACTACCTTGGCTATAACGAAGCGCTTATTGATGAAACCATAGAGCAATACCGACAGGTGGTGAGCTCTCAATAACAAACCGTTTATTCGATAACTAATCATACGCTGCCTCATGTCTCGACAATGAGGCAGCGTTTTTTGTTCTAATGAAACCGTCATCGGAAGTGATTTTAGGGCACTCTCATCATGAAGAGAGGTCGCATAGACTTGTCATACTCAGCTTACCTACTTACGCGTAAACAAACCGTTACAGACTCACCCTGAGATTGACCGTAATAGTACACGTTTAACGTTACCCTGCTGGTGATGTATTTAGCCAGGGCCTATTAAAACGAATAAACACTGATATATAGCAGTAATATCCTTAGCATAAGCTGTGCTGCTGTTTAGATACTACCGCGTATTGTTATGGCTTTTTTAATAAATTGTAACTGAGAACTATTTGGGGTAAGTATTATTTAATGTGCCACAAAGTTTATTATCACTGACTGAAAATAATCAAATGATAATAAATGGACCATTGTTACTGGTTTATTGTGCTTCAAAGATAGGATTAGATACGAAGTGTCATTTATAAATTAATTACAACTCTATAATTTTATGGTGCTCAGTACAAAAAAAAGCCAGTCGTCAAAATGTATCATTAATACAAAATATGATTAAGATCGACTATTTAACTAAATAAAATGCTCAGTACAAAAAATAATAAAATCGTCAATGAAATAAAGTTGCTTTTTTGTGAAAAATGACAGCAAATATAATAACTATTTTTATTGAGTGTCCTTGATAATTACTAGATACTGTGAACATAAGTAGTGGCAGTTCTCGATGTTGATTTAACAATTAATAAAGGACAGTTTATGCCAAGAAAATTTATATACTATCCCAAAATTCTCAACGAACGGAAATGTTAAAAAGCACAGTTGATGATTTCTTTTACCGCTGTAGAGATAGTTGTTGAGACGATCATTTTCCGCAATGGAATTTTTGAGCATAACGATATGATTATTTATGACTCAGCTACGATCGGACAGATACCTGCTAATTACATTATGAATTCTGGTGGGTGTTGGTTAAATATGAGTAAAAGTACGGATGAAACCATCCAAATGCGCAGTTTGATTGATGGCTTTGCTGGTGTTATTTCGGTAAATAGCCCAGTAGACCAATTGCCACGGGTCATTCGCTGTATGTTAAATGGAGAGTATTGGTTTTCTCGTCATATTATTGCGTTTGCGATTCGCCAGTATCAAAGTCAGTCTATTTCGTCAGAAGAGATGACTGAGTTTGCGATCGCCAATTTGGAGCTGACCATTAGAGAGAAGGAGCTTACGCGCCTATTGGTACGCGGGCAGAGCAACCAGCAAATTGCCGACTCATTGTGTATCAGTATCCATACAGTCAAAACGCATGTGTCACGAATTTTGGGCAAGTTAAATGTGCAATCTCGTAGTGAACTGCTTTGTTTTCTAAATCATTATATACGTGAAGATGGCAA
>ASHK01000694.1 GCA_000695745.1 Vibrio madracius
CTCGTTTCCCGATTACTCGATTTAAAGAGCAGGTAGAGAAATTCAATCGCTCTTATCACTGCGCTTATGAGTTAGCTTATAGCGTTGGGGTGGTTTGTTTTTCTCCGCTAGAAGAAATATCCCACAAGGACTTATTAGCGAAAGCTGATTTGGCTATGTATGAGAGTAAACCGTCAAGCTGAAGATGGTTCTAGTGTCAGGATTAAATGCTGATGCAGCTCCTCAAGCGATGAGAAGATTAAATCGGCTTGTGTTTGCTGAGCGTCGACGCGATGACCGTTGGTAATTAGACAGCTTAAGCACCCCGCATTTTTTGCCGTTAACACGTCGTATTCATGGTCGCCAACATAAAGCACTTCTTTAGACGCTAAGTGCCAGCATTCCATCAAATGAAACAAAGCAGTGGGGTCGGGTTTAGCCGGAAAATCTTCCCTCGTGATCAAAACTTCTATTCGAAGTTCATTCGCGTCAAGCTTTGCTTGGGCGGCTTGGTGACAATTGCGAGTAATCACTCCAGAGTATAACTTGGTCAGTGCCATCCACAATAAAAGCTCAGATGCGCCTTTCATAAGAAAGCTCGACTTAGCGTCTTCAATTTCGTGTTCAACAATAATAGCGTGAAGGCGCTTGCGCTCAGTAACGCTTGGATGATTTGAAGCGTGCTCAAGTAAATCCATGCCATCAGGCAGCCTAACACCTCGCGAAGCCGAGAAAAATTGAGCGAACATGAGACCAACGTATTGTCCAGATCAAACACTATAGCTTTTAGCATCGACGACACTCGCTCTATCAATTGAAGACCTATAGTAATGATAATGTATCTTCGCTCTAAAGCGTTAAAGTTAATTAACCTAATGAAACGTTAGAGGTAGGTTGCTGATTATCTAAGTGGCTTTCTAGTATTCGAACGGCTTCGTGAATATTAACCTCGACTAGATTGACGAGAGATTGCATAACGTCTAAGTCCGGTATGATCCCCTGATTCAATGTACTCAGCACGACATCAAGTTTTTTGGTTAATCGAGTTAATTTGGAACCTTGAGAAAGTTCCTTTAACGTCAGGACTGTTTCTAGGAGTTGGCTGGAATTATGAGAGGAGTACGCTTTAACAAGTTCATTTAAGGTATCTTCACCTACGGATTTGAACTTTTGTATATCTTTAAAGACCTGCTGCTTACTACCCACTTCCAGTGAGACCAATAATGTTATTTCTGCTTCCGTACAGGTTTCATGCTCGAGTTGCTTGATGTCATGGCGTACCAATTGAACCACGTTACCATGTTGGGTTTGTGTTGGTTTTACTAATAAGGGCTGATATCGTTGCAGCGCATCAATAAAACTCTCTTTTTGCAGAGGTTTAGTCAGAATATGATTTGCACCAGCAGCAACAAAATTATCATGGGCTTCTTTGAATACATCGGCTGTACAACCGAAAATAACCGTTTTAGAGCCCAGTTCTTGCCTAATGATACGTGTGGCCTCAATACCATCCATCACGGGCATGTGATTATCCATAATTATCAAGTCGTACTGTTTCTCGGTGACTTTTTCGACAGCTATTTGCCCATTTTCAGCCACCTCCACTGTGTGACCCTGCTTTTTGCAGAACGTTTTCGCAACTAAGGCGTTAACCTTATTATCTTCCACAAGCAGGATAGAGAGCGCTCGGTCTATGGCTTGTGTATCCAGGGAGATGTTGTCTTTGAGTTGCGTTGTTTTGTTGTCTATAGGGGTAAGGTTTATCGAAACGGTAAAGCGGCTTCCCTTGCCAAGTTCACTGGTGACATGAGCGTCTCCCCCCATTAAGTTAGACAGTTTTTTGACAATCGCTAATCCTAATCCGGTTCCACCAAATTGGCGTGTTGTGGAAGCTTCCGCTTGGGTAAAAGGATCAAATATAGTTGTTAATCTGTCACTAGGGATCCCAACCCCAGTATCAATAACGTCGATAGTAAGTTGCTCTTTTTCCTTAGCAACGGTCGAACCGGCGGAAAATACCAGTTCGACCGTTCCTGTTTTGGTAAACTTCACGGCGTTACCAAGTAAGTTGAAGATCAGTTGCCTGATGCGAGATTTATCACCTTTGAACGACTTTCCAGCGGGCAGTTTGTTGTTCAATTTAAAATGAATCCCTTTCTCGCTACAAATAGCGGAGTAGGTGCTGACAATCGGCGAGCACAGTTCTTCAATGGCAAAGTCGATGTGTTCTAGTTCGAATTTCCCTTCTTCAATCTTAGATATGTCCAATATGTCATTAAGCAGTGAAAGCAAGTGGTTGCCGGATTCGAGTAACACATTCAATTGCTGTTTATGCTGTTGCTGAGTGACTGAAGATTCAAGAATTTGTGCCATACCTAGAATACCGTTTAAAGGTGTTCTTAACTCATGACTCATAGTGGCGAGGAAGAGCGACTTTGCTTGGTTGGAGGCATCGGCTTTTTGCACCGCTCGCTGAAGGCTTTGCTCTAGGTTTTTCGCTCGCTGCTGTCTCGCTCAACGGCAATGAATTGCTCGATTTGATTGTGAATGTTTTAATGGGTGTGATGACGATATCTATCCAATAAGGTCGTCCGCTTTTATGGTAATTAAGAAGTTCTGATTGAACAGGATGCCCTGACTGAGCTCATCCGATATGCGCTTTATCTCGTCTTTGGAAGTATCGATA
>ASHK01000695.1 GCA_000695745.1 Vibrio madracius
ACCTCAGCCAATTTTGCTTCATTGGCTTTGAGTGAGTAACGCGCTAGCTGTAGCAATTCGTCATTGTCTTCGGTGAGCTCCGAGAGAGTTTTAGCTAGCATACACATTGCGTTTGGATTATCGGTACCGCACGGCTCAACAGACTGTAAAATAAAGGCTTTCAAACCTTGAATCGGAGAAGAGGACTGTTTTACTAACTCATCTAAACGAGTCATTCCTTGCTCTGAGTAATGTTCAATAGCGGCTCTGAAGAGTCCTTCCTTGCTACCAAACTCAGCATAAATACTTCCCGGACGCATATCGATGGCATCCTGTAAGCATCGCATTGATGTCGCATGGAATCCCTTTTGCCAATACAGCAACATGGCTTTATGAATGACCTCGCTGCGGTTAAATTTTGTCGGTTTAGCCATAATAGGTGATGTAGGTAATTGAACGAATGTTCAACATTATAGCAGGCAAATAACGATAGTAGAAAGCGAGGACAGTAAAGGCTGCATGTATGCAGCCTAACGATTAAAAACTGGATTAGTCTTCAAGTGGTACAACAAGGACGTCGACGGATGAAGTGTTGATAAGCTGACGCGAACTAGAGACGATTTTGCTCCAAAAATCATGATGATGACCACAAATAATAAGATCAAATCCGTGCTCAGCAATGGCGCCTTTCAACTTATCACCTAAATCACCTGTCCCAACGATAAAGTGTTTTACCGGACACTTGGCGTAATTGGCAAACTCGTGCAACTGTTCCATGGTTTCTAAATGAAGAGGCCTTTGATCTGGATTGATTCTGATATCCACCATTTCGGGATAGATTTCGCCATGGGTACCGTCAACATGGATTAATGAGACGTCAGCATCAAGAAGTTCAGATAGGAAAACGGCTCTGTCTATCAGTACGTGGCTGTCTTTAGAGAGCTCTACTGCTACTAGTATATGTTGGTACTTCATAACCATGTCCTCACGTTGTCATTGTTATGATTAGCATAGCCCTATGGTTTTCAAAATGTTGTCGATGAGATCGCGGATTGAGGAGAAAATGAGCAAGGTCAGCTTAAAATACAGTCGTTATATTATTATGGTAAGTTTTGTCCATAATGTCTGGATGGTTTGGTTCTTTTTCTTCGTGGTATTAGCGCTTAATCTACACCTCGTCAACGACGTTGGCATGAGGGTTAGAGAAGCGGTTTACGATGCTGATTGTCACCGAAACAAGCGCAATTTACCCAGATTATTAGAAATTCTATAAGTGGAGAGAGCACAGTGACTCATCAAATCATAAAAGACCTAAACAACCGCTACACAGCTAAAAAATACGATGCAACTAAGCGTATTTCAGCGGAAGATATGGAAGTCATTAAAGAGGCAATTCGCCTTTCTGCATCTTCAATTAACTCACAGCCTTGGAAGTTTATTGTGATTGAAAGTGACGAAGCTAAGCAACGCTTCCATGACACTTTCGCGAATATGCACCAATTTAACCAACCTCACGCAAAAGAAGCATCACACACGATTTTGTTTGCTCACAATCCACACTACACCAAAGATGACTACAAGAAAGTGGTAGACGCAGAGGTAACGTCAGGACACCTTCCTGCGGAGATGTTTGATCAAATGTTGAATGGCGCGTTTGGTTTTGCTGAGTTAAATACCGACGAGAACGGCTTCAATGGTCAGTGGACCAAAGCACAGACTTACATCGCGTTGGGTAACGTATTACATACACTTGCGCGCATGGGTATCGCTTCTACACCGATGGAAGGTGTAGACCCTGAGTTGATTGGTGATATTTTTAAACAAGAGTTAGATGGCTATGTGTGCGACTTTGCATTGGCACTTGGCTATCACAAAGAAGGTGAAGACTACAATTACGGTTTGCGCA
>ASHK01000696.1 GCA_000695745.1 Vibrio madracius
GGTTCTTTGTCGCTAGACGAGCAAACACGAACGCAAGGCTTAATGCACCAACAATGCAGATCACCCAGCTATAGAGTGAAATGGAGCCCACGGCAGCCAGACTTGATGGTAACAATGCAATACCACTGCCCATCATATTACCAGCCACGACGCCCGTGCAGGCAATCAGACCGATTTTCTTTGTATTCGATGACATAACATCTCCAAATTAGTTCTACTTGAACGCAGTACGTCCAAACTAAAGCCGATTCGAGATGTCACCATAAATAGGTTGAGCAACACCTCGTGAATTTTCGAGATGCAGGTTACGCCCAATTTCAAGCAAAGAAATCAATCTAAAGTTATCAATAAAACCATTAGGTATAAATGTTAGGTCTTGATATAAACCTTATAAGAACACCAAATAAAACCCATCAAAAACATACAGTTAAAAAACATAAACACTCAAACTAAACCAATATAAAAATATCAGGGCTCTGCCTTTGTGATAAACACCGTGTTGTTTAGAACCCTAGATGCTTTCAAACGCCAATACAAAAACGCCCTCCAAAATGGAGGGCGTCTCTTTATCCGTCTTTAACGATCAATACGCGATAAGTTCACGGTTTTATCGGGGATATTTAGATAAGTCGAACAACAGAAGGGTGAACAGCACGATACATGGCATGGTCAATCTGTTTTAAATTGTTATAAAAAATCAAATTTTCACACAGCAAATAGGTTTCTACAGATGTGTCGATATAGAAAGCTTCACTGTAAGCTTCACTCGCGCTATCCACATCACCTGATAACTCTGCATGTTTCCCTTTGATAATATAAGCCAGAACTGAATCACGCAGTTGAAGTGCCTGGTTTAAATAAGCAGCAGCTTGTTCTTGGTCTCCCTGCATAGTTTCATGCAAAGCAAGCGCCTCATATATACGCGGCTGAATGGGTCCTGTTGATGTCGCTAGGTATTGTTTCAATGCCACACTGAGATTCACTAGTGCATCTTGATTTAGTGAGCTTGAATCATCCAATGCTCTACCAACATAATAGGCGGCCAACAACTCGGATTGCACATAAGCATTGTTGGGTTCTTGCTTTAGAATCTCTTTCAACAAATCAATACCATGCTGAAACTGCTTAGCGTCCGAGACATTCAAATAATGGTTAGCGCGAATGAATAACCCTAACGCTTTAGGATCTTTTGGCACCCCTGCCATCATAGTCACCGCACGCTGCTCGGGATTCGCCACATTCAGCACCCTCATCAAATCCACAGAACTTTGTTTGAGTACTGAACTCAAGTGCTTGTCTGCTAACGCATATTGACGACTAAACAAGACCTTTTCGGACGAATTGTCTCGATATTCTAATTCAAGATAAGCACGCCATCGTCTTCATCAACTCTCACCAGAACCGTTTTTCCAGGCACAATTCCCGTTTTAAAGGCGGTTTTATGTAGCATGACCCGATAGCCACTGACCTGAGTCATATCAGACATCAATTTTTGCGCAAAGCCATCCGCTAATTCATAACTGCGTCCTAAACTGCGGATATCATCTTGAAATTCAAACTCGATAAGGTGCGTATCAATCACCTGTGTAATGCTCACTTCCGATTGCTGGTAGGTAAAGATACCAATCGCCGCGACTAAAATACCGATCCAAATAGCATTGATAACCCTTAAGCGCCATGCGCTCAGCAATCGTTTTGGTTTGTGGCTTCGCGTCGCCTTTTGCTTTTGATATAGGGCTCGAGTGATTGGTGCAGCAGGGAAACCGATCGGCTCTTGAACCTCCAGTTCCTCTTCGGTGGCTAATGACTCCGGTTTGGGCGGTACTGTTGGCGCAGGTAAGCTTGCGGAGCAACAAGATGCTCGATACTGAAGGAACTGCTCTGACGTCATTGGCGTCACGGCGGCCACTAATTTGTAACCACGTTTTGGCACTGTCCCAACATAGTGAAGGTTCTCTTCACGACCGTCGCGAAGGATTTTTCGCAATTCAAAAACCGACTGGGTCACCACTTGGTCGGTGACAATCGCACCATCCCAAACGTAACGAATTAGCTCATCACGACAGTAGACCTGGCCAGAGTGCTCGGCTAAGAAATGTAATAGATTGATTAAGCGTGGTTCAACAGAAACTTCCCTATCTTGTCGATACAGCTTATTTTCATCAACGCTGAGAACCCAATCGTTGATTTGAAAATAGACCTCTACCATATGAATTTTCGTCTCTCACATACGCGTCCCCGCACTTTATAGCCCCACGCTACCAGCAGGATGACGGTGGAAAGGCGCGATTATAGAGGTGTTGGCAACTTTCACCTATACAATGGCACCGATCAAAGGTGAAAACTTAGGTTGGTGTGCTCGCGGTTAGGTAGGAGGTATGGTTATTCCAATGCCGCTAAAATAGAGCAATGACTCGCATCGTGTTCATGTCCACAACAAGCGTCATTGATTTTTTTCAGAGCAGTGCGAATACGTGTCAGCTCTGCGATTTTTTCATCGATAACCATAAGCTTTGCTGAAGTAATCGCTTTTACTTCTGAACAGCTATGCTCAGTCGCTTCGAGTTTAATCCCTAGCAACTCTCTAATTTCATCTAAGCTCAGGCCCAGCTCTTTGGCTTTCAAAATAAAACTGACCTGTTTTTGGCTCTCTTCATTATAAAGACGATACCCCGATTCACTGCGCCTGCGGGAGCGATAAGTTGGTTTTTCTCATAAAATCGCAACGTATCCGCTGTGACTTTGCAGCGTTTTGCTAACTCACCTATCTGAAACATAACCGTTTAAATTAACCTCTTTGTTACAAAACTTGCCTAGAATCCTTTTTTTTGCACTTTTTTTTGCGATGCCAAACGATTGCGCGAGCTTTTTTGTAATAGATTGGTTAGAATACGCGCCATCGACACAAATGATGCTTTTTTGCTCAAGGATAATTGCCAAAATATTCGTGTCACCTCCCTATGATGGTGCAATCCACACTATTTTGGCAACTATCTTTATGTCGTAGGCATGATGCCTACACACAGCAACGTTAACTCCGTGATCTTGAGGAAGACAGAAGCATGAATAACGCTCGTCCAATTCGCCGCGCTCTTATCAGCGTATCTGACAAAACTGGTATTGTTGAGTTTGCCGAAGCGCTAGCACAACGTGGTGTTGATATCCTATCAACAGGTGGTACAGCTCGCCTATTGGCAGAGAAAGGCATCGCAGTAACTGAAGTATCTGACTACACTGGCTTCCCTGAGATGATGGATGGTCGCGTCAAGACTCTACACCCGAAAGTTCATGGTGGTGTTCTAGGTCGTCGCGGTCAAGACGACGCTGTCATGGAAACTCATGGCATTAACCCAATCGATATGGTTGTGGTTAACCTCTACCCATTTGCTGCAACCGTAGCAAAAGAAGGCTGCACACTAGAAGACGCGGTTGAGAACATCGATATCGGTGGCCCAACTATGGTTCGCTCTGCAGCGAAAAACCACAAAGACGTGACTATCGTTGTAAACGCACACGACTACGACCGAGTGATTGCTGAGATGGACGCAAACGACAAATCTCTCACATTAGACACACGTTTCGACCTAGCTATCGCAGCGTTTGAGCACACAGCGTCTTACGACGGCATGATCGCTAACTACTTCGGCACTATGGTTCCATCTTACGGT
>ASHK01000697.1 GCA_000695745.1 Vibrio madracius
TCAAACTCATTGAAATCACGCGTAAAGAAGAAGGGTGTATCAACTACGATCTTCACCAAGATAATGAAAATCCAGCGCATTTCGTGTTTTATGAGAACTGGGAGTCTCGTGAGTTATTGATGGCACATTTAGCGGCGCCGCATCTGACTCACTATAAATCGGCAACCGAAGATGCGGTTGAAAGCTTCACTCTCAACGAAATGACACAGATTGGCTAAATCATATTACGGCGTTAGTTAAACACTCATGCTCAATAAGCAACATAACGTTTGGGTCGTATTATTGTCACTATTGCTTTTCAAAAGTTCCCGTACTTTTGATCATCATATCCAGAAATCCGGATGCGTTGCTCTTATCAGACCCAGAGCCTTTCATCTGATTTTGGGCACCTTTCAATCTCGCCATCAATTCTTGACGCTGTTTCTCGACATCACTCGTCGTGTCTTTCTTATCCGTCATAACAGGTTCTCATGTCTCACATTGATAAACGACACATTAATTCAGGTTGTCACCCTCAACAAATCACAACTATTCGCCAAGCCTAACGGTCACCACACCATCTATCGTGAATTAGCATATGACTTAATTAAACTTAATACTATCAATTAGTTAAAGAGAAACCACGGTCTTTTAAACTCTATGAAGAACATTCATAGAACGGAATTAAATACTATAGTCATTTCGCTCTGAATGATGCGTTGAGAAATATTCCACAAACTCGAACTGCATATTGTGTTCCTCCATATAATAAGCACTACGACGATGCGGGTGATCGCCACCCCAATGATCCAGTTCATAACCTGCTGTTTTTAGACGTTCGACGGTGTTATTTAAATCATCGACGACGATTCCAATGTGTTTTACGCCCGTCCAATGGCGGTTCCAATCCCCTATTCTGCTCTCACCTCCCGACTGAAGGGCAATATACGATTGGTCATCACCAACGTGAAACCATTCCACTTCTTTGCCGAACCACTCAGCCATTTTCCCTTGACCTCTGATGCGCCAATTAGGCAATGCCGCTAATAAGAAACCGATGGTTTTTTGGGGATTAACTAGGGTAATGTTGGCGTGCTCGATATATCCATTCATTGTGCTGCTCCTTCTGTTAACGATTGGAGATCAGCCTAGTTCCTCAAGTTAAGTTGAGGTCAACAACTATTTAATTGCCCGGTCATAAGCAGAAATTATCAGAGTATTAATGACTGATGATTAGTGTCTTTTGCACCAATCATTACACTAGCCCTCATCGAAACAGTGCACGGAATGCAAGCCATAAGCAGGGTCGCTTTTAACAACAAAGGGTTAGTAATGAAAAAGTTAGTTCTTGCCACCGCTATCGCAGCACTCTCAACCGGCGCATTTGCCAATACAGATTTCAGTGGTCACCGTGTGGGCATCGGTGCTTCAAATTTGAAGTTTGCATACTCTGGATCCAGTTGGGATGTCGGAACAGGTGTAAAAGTTGAATATGGTTATGACTTCAACCAAATTTT
>ASHK01000698.1 GCA_000695745.1 Vibrio madracius
AGGCTCGGAGGAAGTACAGCTCCACCACCGTCACCGACTGGTAGTGCGTTGGGATATAGTCGACCATTTATGCTCAACAACTGATCGTTCAACGAGAATTAGGAACTTTATCAACTTCACAGACTCTTAGTCTGTGAAGTTTTCACTAGGAATATCGATGAAATTTATAAGCAAACTCCTTTCAATCTGTCTTCTCACGGCAGTGACTTGGCAAGCTGTTGCTGAGCCCGTTGAGCTTGATCGCGTTCGTGTTATCGTCAACGATGGCGTTATCCTGCAAAGTGATATTGATTCTGCGACTAAGACGCTCACAGCCAATGCTCGTAAGAATAATCAAGAGCTTCCTTCCGCTGATATTATCCAAGAACAGATCCTTGATAAGTTGATCTTAGAGAAGTTGCAGCTACAAGAAGCTGACCGTATCGGTGTGCGTATCGATGATACCCGATTGGAAAGCACACTTAACGATATCGCTAAAAACAACAACCAAACCATCGAGCAGCTTCGCCAAACGGTGCGCGAGGAAGGTCTAACGTGGGAAGCGTTTCGTGAGCAAATTCGTGATGAAATCGCCGCCAGCGAAGCTCGCAACGCATGGTAAGACAACGAATCAATATCCTGCCCGCTGAAGTCGATAACCTTGCAGAACTGCTTGCTAAAGAAAGCGATGCCACGGTGACCTATAAAATTCGTCACATTCAATTGCGCTTTAACGATGGCGAAGATAAAAGTGTTCAAAGAAAAACAGGCAAAAGAACTCGTTACCCGCCTAAAAGCAGGTGAAGACTTCGCGACCATGGCTTATACCTATTCAAAAGGGCCAAAAGCACTTGAAGGCGGCGATTGGGGATGGATGCGTAAAGAAGAAATGCCAACCATTTTTGCTGACCAAATTAAGATGCAAACTAAAGGCACCATTATTGGTCCGTTCCGCAGCGGTGTTGGTTTTCACATATTAAAAATTGAAGACGTTAAAGGGTTAGAGACGGTGTCTGTTACTGAGGTAAACGACACGCCATATTCTTATCAAGCCTACCGKTCATTTTAAGTGATGAAGGGGTACAAAGAGAGCTCAACAACATCATCAAGAAGATTCAATCTGGCGACTCTACGTTTGCTGAAATGGCCGAGCAATATAGCCAGGATCCAGGTTCAGCGGTTCAAGGTGGTGAATTGGGCTACCAAACTCCTGAACTCTACGTGCCTGAGTTTAAGCATCAAGTAGAAACGCTACCTATTGGGCAAATTAGTAAACCTTTTAAAACAGTGCATGGCTGGCATATTGTCGAAGTTCTAGATCGTCGAGACGTCGATAAGACAGGTTCAGCAATGCAAAACCGCGCATACCGCATCTTGTTTAATCGCAAATTCAATGAAGAAGCCTCGGCGTGGATTCAAGAACTTCGCGCCAGTGCTTTTGTTGAGATGGTGAACAGTGATGAGGATGAGGACAATGCCAACTAAGCGTATTGTTGTTACCGCTGGTGAGCCAGCGGGCATCGGCCCCGATCTTGCTGTCGCTCTTTCACAGCGAGACTGGCCTCATCAGGTCGTTGTCTGTGCTGATAAACACTTGATTGCTGAACGTGCACATCAACTTGGGATTGAAGTCGAGCTCATCGATTATGATCCCACTGTTCACGATACGCATAGCAAAGGCCGCTTAGTTATTTTACATGAGCCGCTGCAAAACCCAGCCCAAGCAGGGAAGCTAGATGAAGCCAATGGACAATACGTATTAAATACCTTAGAAAAAGCAGCAAAAGGCTGTATGAAAGGTGAATTTGATGCTATTGTCACCGGCCCTGTGCATAAAGGGGTGATCAATCGAGCTGGTGTTAGCTTTAGTGGCCATACCGAGTTCTTTGCCGAAGTATCCAATACACCATTAGTGGTGATGATGCTTGCGACGGAAGGATTAAGAACCGCACTTGTCACGACACACCTTCCATTATCGGAAGTACCTGCTGCCATCACCGAAGATCGTGTGACACGCATTGTTGATATATTGCATCACGACCTAGTCACCAAGTTTGGTATTGCCAAACCTAATATCTACGTCTGTGGCCTTAACCCTCATGCAGGTGAAGATGGCTGCTTAGGTATGGAAGAGATAGACACTATCACTCCGACCCTAGAGAAACTTCGCACAGAAAAAGATTATCAACTTATCGGCCCATTACCTGCCGATACGATATTTAATGACAAATATTTACGCGATGCGGATGCTGTCTTAGGCATGTATCACGACCAAGTTCTTCCTGTACTAAAATACAAAGGTTTTGGTCGTTCAGTAAACATTACTCTTGGTCTACCCTTTATAAGGACATCGGTCGATCATGGCACTGCATTAGATCTTGCTGGCACTGGCCTAGCAGATTTTGGCAGCTTTGAGACAGCACTGGCGTACGCAATAGATTTAGTAGAGAGCAGACAATGAGAAATGATGTCCACTTAGGGCACAAAGCAAGAAAGCGTTTTGGTCAAAACTTCCTAAATGATCCTTATGTTATCGACGGAATTGTATCAGCGATCAATCCGCGTCCAGGTCAAAACTTAGTTGAGATTGGCCCAGGCCTTGGTGCGATTACTGAACCAGTAGGCAAAGAAGTCGACAAGTTTACAGTTATTGAATTAGACCGAGATCTTGCGGAGCGTCTACGCAATCACCCAGATTTGGGAGATAAGCTCACCATTCACGAAGGTGATGCGATGCGTTTTGACTTTACTCAACTTGTTAACCCAAATAACAAGCTGCGTATCTTCGGTAACCTGCCGTACAACATCTCTACGCCGTTGATGTTCCATTTATTTGAGTTTCATAAAGACATTCAAGATATGCACTTTATGCTACAAAAAGAGGTGGTTAACCGTCTTGCGGCGGGTCCAGGTACTAAAGCTTATGGCCGTCTCACGGTGATGGCTCAGTATTACTGCAAAGTGGTTCCTGTACTTGAAGTACCACCAACAGCATTTGTACCACCACCAAAAGTCGACTCAGCTGTCGTTAGACTGGTTCCTTATGAGAACCTTCCTTACCCTGCGACGAGCTTAAAATGGCTCGACAGAGTATGTCGTGACGGTTTTAACCAACGCCGTAAAACCGTTCGCAACTGTTACAAATCTCTTATGTCCGCAGAAACACTAGAAGAGTTGGGCATCAACCCATCTATGCGACCAGAAAATCTAACCTTGCCACAATTTGTTGCAATGGCTAACTGGCTGGATGAGAATCATAGCTAGACCAATAAAAACGCTCACTAGCTTGCTAAGGAGCGTTTTTTTTGTCATAGTGACTTAATAAGCTGCCCTTTCAACAGCATAGGAGAATCATATGGATACCACTTCGCCATGCGTGAAATGCCAAGTACATACTAAATACGTTGAAGAACAATCTGATCCGGATAACAAACGTTTTGTCTTCGCGTACGTCATTACCATCAAAAACCTGAGCCAACAGACGGTACAACTTCTGAGTCGACGTTGGCTCATTACTGATGCAAATGGCAAACAGATCAGCGTAGAGGGTGAAGGAGTGATTGCCAGCAACCTGTGATCGAGAAGAGTGACGAATACACTTATACTAGCGGAACAGCAATTGAAACCCCTGTTGGCGTTATGCAAGGTCACTACGTGATGATTGATGCAAACGGTAAAGAATTTATCGCTGAAATTGAGCCGTTTCGCTTAGCAATTCCCAATATTCTTAATTAAGGTTTTTTGTGGCTAATTACATTGTTGGTGACATTCAAGGCTGCTTGGATGAATTGGAACGTCTGTTATTGAACAGTCATTTTGATAAACAAAAAGATACCCTATGGTTCGCCGGTGACCTCGTTGCTAGAGGCCCAAAATCACTGGAAACGCTGCGCTTTGTTAAGTCGATGGGTGCGAGTGCTAAAGTATGTCTGGGAAATCATGATCTTCATTTATTAGCGGTCTCGCTAGGTATACACAAAGCAAAACCCAAAGACAAAACACAACCAATTTTGGAAGCTTCCGACTCCGAAGAACTCTTGGAATGGCTTAGACACCAACCTCTGCTCTTAGAACATGACGAATTTGCCGTTTGCCATGCTGGCATCTCTCCCCAGTGGACGTTAGAACAGGCAAGAACAAATGCCAGAGAGGTTGAACAGCAACTACAAGGCAATAATTGGCAAGCACTGATCCATAATATGTACAGTAATGAACCCGACTTTTGGCAGCCTGAGCTAACAGGTTTCGAACGCTGGCGTTACATCATTAATGCTTACACCAGAATGCGCTTTTGTTATCCAGATGGCCGATTAGATATGGGTTGTAAGCTCCCTCCAAACGACGTAAACCCACTAGAATATATTCCTTGGTTTCAGTTAGAAAGCCGCGTTCCTCTCAAGAAAACTGTGCTATTTGGACATTGGGCGGCGCTAGGTGGCTATATCAGCGATCAAGTCATAGGCCTCGACACCGGGTGTGTTTGGGGAGGGAGCCTGACTATGATTCGTTGGGAAGACAAGCAAATTTTTGAACAGCCAGCTTTAAGCTAAATAAGCCACAAAAGGACTCCTAAGAAACCTATCTTAGGAGTTTTTTATTAACGCTCAAGAATAACAAACTGCATATCGTAAGCATTCTTCTCATCTGCCTGATATTGCTCACTATAGACTTGCCGCCAACCGGCTCCCCAGTCAGGAAATTGAGTATCACCATCAACGTTTGCATCGATATAGGTAAGATAAAGCTTGTTCGCTATCGGCAAACAGTGCTCATAAAAACTACCACCACCTATGATCATCACCTCTTCAAGGTTGCTCACCAAGCTCAGAGCTTGTTCCAAGGACGTCACTGTCTCTACTCCATCGATACGAAGATCAGAGTTTCGACTCACCACGATGTTTTGACGACCCGGTAAAGGCGCCCTATGGACTCATACGTCTTTCTACCCATAATCACGGGCTTTCCCATGGTGCACTTTTTGAACCACATGAAGTCGGCTGGGAGATGCCAAGGCATTTGGTTATCTTTGCCTATGATTCGATTTTTTGCCATAGCGGCAATCATGCTGATAATCATTGAAGTACGGTTTTCCTAATTAAACGACAGGTCGGCTGCGATAGAATAACAGCCCTGGCATAGCAAGACCAATAGCCAGACCAGCAATAATGAACATCGCTTTTAGGAAGTTCTCCATTAATATCGCGACCAACTCTGGGGTATAACCGAGATGATTGATTTCCACCATAGCAATCATCGCTTTATAAGCAAAGACTCCTGGAACCATAGGTATAAGTGCGGCGACAGTGAACACTTTTGGGTGAGCAAGGAACTTATGGGACCAGTGAACACCTATCATACCGACAATCGTTGCAGCAAAAAAAGTAGCCCATTCAATCGGCACGCCATAATGCATCATTAAAAAACGAGAACCATGACCAACCGCTCCGCCAATTGCGCAATACGCTAACGCATTCTGAGGAACGTTAAATACCAAGGCAAAACCGACGGCAGGAATAGCGGCAAAAAACATATCATTGAGTAGAGCGAGCAATAATTCCACTAACGTCATTACTGAGCCCACCCTAAAACGTCGGTTAAACTCATCGCGCCAATGATTCCCAAACAGGTGGCAAGAGTGAGCAAACTGGCAAACACAAAACGAGCTACCCCCATATTTACGTAGCCTTTGATCATATCTGCGACAGCGTTAATCAGTGGGAAACCAGGAACCAACATGAGCACCGATGACGCCATGACTAACTGTGGTTGCGCGCCGATACTGTAGATCACAGCTTGCGCCGAAATAAGTGTCGTGACAAATGCCGTAACGGAAAAATTTAACAATGGGTTAAAATGACGATGACCGATTTCTTGACGAATTGTCATACCGATAGCAGAGGCTAGAAACGTCATTCCAAACACTGACCAATCACCACCGGCTAGGCGACTAAAGGCTGCGCATGACAAACCTATCATCACAACGACCAACCAACGATTGTAGCGTTCGGGGCTAATTTGATTGAGTTTCTTTTGGGCTAGGTGATAATCGAGAATCCCCTTCTCCATCATGATACAGATACGTTGGACCTGAGTCACAACACGCATATTGAGCCCTCTATCAGGCTTCGCCTTGCTGTCGTAACACAATGCTCTTGGTAAACCGTAGTAATCACTAGTGAACTTGCAGATAGTGATACCTCTACTTCATCCATAGAGGCCGCTATTCCCATTCTTCGAGTAATATCACCAACTAAGGTACTTTCCGCGCCGTGAGCAAGGAGCATTTGTCCTGCTTGCGCAATCAGCCGAGAGACGGCTCGTTGCTTAGAATCCATTCCAGTTTTTTCGTGGTCATTCAATATTGAGCTCATTCTAGAGCCATTCGTATTGCTGATGAACTAAAAACTACAGCGCGATTGACGGAAAACAACAAATTTGTGAAAACTACTCTTGAGATAAGTTCAGAGAGTAAATTAGCAGTCGCTTCAAATTCACCAAATCCTCCATTAACTTCAAATTAAGCCACAGATAACCATTGATACTCGTCTCTTCGCCATCAATCTTTGGCAAGCTGCTTTTTAATGTCTCTCGTGTGGTGGTAATTTCTCTGCCAGTGATTTCGGTCTCAAGTTTCCCCGTTATGATCAGTTTTGCGAGTGCCTCGAACTCGTTTTCAATGATTTTCTGGCACTCATTAAGCGGTTTAGACCAGAGCATGTTCAAGTGACTGTGACGTCGCTCCAGTATGAGGTGTTCAAGAGCTCAATTGAATAAAGCATATTACGAAGCTGTATTTGAATCGCCTCCAATAACTGTGCATTCAATTTCGACTCTTTAACAGAAGGGGAAATAAGACTCCTTAAAG
>ASHK01000699.1 GCA_000695745.1 Vibrio madracius
CATCCAATTATCGGTGACACCAGCCATGGTGATGGGAAGCATAACCGTTTGTTTCGTGAACATTTTGATTCACATCGCTTGTTGTTGCACGCTTCAGAGCTGAAGTTTGTTCACCCAATCACAGAGCAGAACATTACCATTTCTGCCAAGTTTGATACGGTTTGGCAAAACCTTATTGATACGTTTGAATGGCAACAGTGTGAGGCCATTCAGCAATACCAAAGAGAACGGGTTTAACTGTTCAAAATAGTGGATTTCTTAATAGGTGAATTTTCGCTAAACTGGGAAATCAACCACAGGAGGTGTTATGCATTGTCCCTTTTGCACTGAAAATGATACAAAGGTTATCGACTCAAGGTTGGTAGCAGATGGCCATCAGGTGCGCCGTCGCCGTCAATGTTTGGCATGTAGTGAGCGTTTCACCACTTTTGAAACGGCGGAACTGGTGATGCCAAAGGTCATTAAGTCCAATGGTAACCGAGAGCCATTTAACAAAGATAAAATGGTTGGTGGCATTCAACGTGCTCTAGAAAAGCGTCCGGTAAGTGAAGACGCTATTGAACTCGCCATCAGTCATATCGAATCACAACTTCGAGCGACTGGAGAGCGTGAAGTACCGAGTGAAATGATTGGTAACCTTGTGATGAATCAACTAAAAGAGTTAGATAAGGTTGCTTATATTCGCTTTGCCTCCGTTTATCGAAGTTTCGAAGATATTCGTGAGTTTGGAGAAGAAATCGCTCGTCTTGAAGACTGACCGATGCTGATTCATCTAGCCATAGATATGGAAAGTTATGAGCCAATTTAGCGCTATTGATTATCAAATGATGAGCCGTGCCATTGAGCTCGCGAAAAGGGGACGCTTTACCACTGCGCCCAACCCTAATGTAGGCTGCGTTATTACTGTCAATAATGAGGTCGTGGGAGAAGGCTATCATAAGAAAGCCGGTGAACCTCATGCGGAAGTGCATGCCTTGAGAATGGCAGCCGAGCGAGCCAAGGGCGCCACCGCCTATGTCACCCTTGAGCCTTGCTCACACTATGGACGAACGCCTCCATGTGCAGAAGGACTGATCAAAGCCGGGGTGTCTAAAGTCATTTGTGCCATGTCTGATCCTAATCCACAAGTCGCCGGGCGTGGTTTCAATATGCTTCGCGAAGCAGGTATTGAGGTATCAGTTGGCCTTCTGGAACAAGATGCACGCGCTCTGAATCCTGGTTTTCTGAAGAAAATGGAAACGGGGATGCCATTTGTCCAGCTTAAAATGGCCGCCAGTCTTGATGGGCAAACAGCGTTATCCAATGGCGTAAGTCAGTGGATCACCGGCCCTGAAGCGCGTCAAGATGTGCAAGCATATCGAGCCCAATCAGGGGCCATTCTGTCAACAAGCAAAACAGTGTCGAAGACAACGCCTCTTTGAATGTGCGTTGGGGTGAGTTACCCAGTTATGTGACGGATGTGATTGAACCTGCACAGTTGCGCCAACCTACTCGCGTGATTTTAGATAGACAACATGTCTTATCAAGTGACCTGAAGTTGTTCCACTCTGAGGGCGAGATTACTCGAGTCGCGCAGGCGGGGGGGATCTTAACGTGGCAACGAATTCAGCGAATCAACTGGATTTGGCCGAAACGTTGCAACGCCTTGCTAAAGAACAACAAATCAATCATATCTGGGTAGAGGCGGGGGCGACGTTAGCAGGTTCCTTGATTCAGCAACAGCTTGTGGATGAGCTGATTGTCTATTTAGCCCTAAGCTTATGGGGCCGATGGGCGAGGGCTTATCGGGCACTTGGATTGACAAAGATGCAAGATGTCATCGAACTCGACATACAAGATATTCGTTTGGTGGGATGCGACATTCGTATCGTCGCCATACCAAAACTAAAACAGAAGTAGAACAATGTTTACAGGAATAATTGAAGCGGTCGGCACATTAAAAGGTATCACTCCAAAAGGGGAAGATATCAGCATTCATGTCGAAGTGGGCAAACTGGACATGAGTGACGTAAAACTAGGGGATAGTATTGCGACTAATGGTGTCTGTCTTACTGTGACGAGCTTTACAGACAACAGTTATCATGCCGACCTGTCCGTTGAGACGCTTAAGAAAACGGGGTTTGCCCATTACAGTGTTGGCGACAAAGTAAACCTAGAAAAAGCGATGCTGCCAACGACACGATTT
>ASHK01000700.1 GCA_000695745.1 Vibrio madracius
GAAAACCTGCCGCTCTGAGGCAATTCCTGAACCCTACGATTTATGTCACAACGAAAAGTTACTTCAAAGCTTAGAAAGCGTTGTCCTTTCCCTGCCCGAGAAATACCGTGACATAGTGATTCATCGTTTCGGTTTGTTTGGTAAAGAAGTGCTTACCTTGGACAACTTAGGTGAGATGTTTGGTTTATCTAAAGAACGTGTCCGTCAGCTTCAACAGGAGGGCGTCAATAAGTTGCAAAGCAAACTAAAATTTGATGGTTGGATAAACTGATCCACTGCGCATCAATGCACTTTTAGGTCGTTCTCCACTTTGTCTAACAGTAGTGTGAGACGTGCCTTGGAGTTAGAGGGTTTCATCGTTGTGAGTAGGCGTTTGAATGCGGCTCTGTATGCTTGGTTCTTAATCACCAACATTAGGGTCGTTTCTAATTTTTTCAAGCGTGCTGCTGTGTCGTTGAGTGAAAGTTCATCGACATTTTGATTGGCTTCGTGTTTATGGTGTTCAAAGCAAGGCAGAAAACCAGAGACATACCAAGCATCAACCATTTCTCTGACCTCAATTTCTTCAAGCGGTAGTTCGCTTTCGGTAAACGTTACTTGGTTGGGGAGTGTCTGGCTGTATTCAGTGTCGAACTTGTCGTCTACGTACTTGTACATTTCCTTCTACGATAGCATTAAGGCTAACGTCCAGCATCTATTGATAATGATAAATATAAGCGAACGGATTGAAGATTAAAAGTAGTTAAATCAGTTGCATAACTACGATTTTGCTTCCAACCCAGCGTGTTTTTTGAGTAAGTACTCCAAATAGGCTTTTTCTAAAGACCCTTGATGCCATAACGATACGACCCGTTTCGCGGCAAAATAATACGCTTTATGTTTAAGCAAAATGTCCATAGTACGGCTCAAACGAGAGAAATGATCAGCATGGTGCCAAAAACTAGTGTTCTTAACTCTTGCTGTTTGAAATGGAGCTAGCCCTGTATCTAGCCAGCAGCGCAGAATTTCCCTTATTTCGAGCTCTTCTTCTGGAATATCGCCACTTACCAGTGGCTCTTGAAGGGGGGAGATATCCGATAGTGAGCATCGTATAGGTCATCGACATAAACGTATCGCATGGGTTGTACCTTCCAGCTAATTCTAGAGAACAAGCTAGGAAGGAATTACCAGTATTCAACTTTAAGTAGTGAGCAAGGTTAACTTGATTTCATATTCCTTTTACCTAGTTTATTTCCATAAGTGCTGTTGGCAGATAACTGTAAAAGTGAGACGTGAATGCTTTCTACCATGCATGACGAAAACAAAACATTTTGGTCCGAAGACCTCTCGGAAATTACCTCGGTAATCTCCAAAGGGGAGTTTTGGACAAAGGTTCTGTGTTGTGAGGAAAAGTTAATCACAGTACAGCCACCTACCATTGATTACATAAACCAAATTCTGTTATTGATCCGTGATGTGCAGTTTAACGGCTTGCCGGCTGCATTGCCTATTGCTCTTGAAACAACATCAGATGTCCTGTTTATTGTAAAGTTTGAGATTTATCTCATTCTAGATAACAAGGTGAGAGGCAGTATCGAGCTGCGGTCACGCTCTCAGGCCCAAATCAGCGTGTTCTCCATGATCGAACATTTACTCGATGACCCACATCGAGGTGTGCTCGTTACTAATCATGAGCACAATGTGCTGTTCACCAATAATCGACTTTGTTACGAACACAATATTTCTCCAATCAGTGTATTGGGTAGAAATCTGTCTGATATTCAGCTGTTACAAAGTGATAGCGTCCATATGGAAGTGTTCAAAACCATGATTTCTCAGACGAACCGATGGCAAGGTGCGGTGATTACCAGAGCGCGAGAATCGCATGCACGGTTAGAAACGATAAGTGTGAAAAAGATTGAATTATCTGATGGGAAACACATTTTTGTTTTCGTTTTCTTTGGCGATAACTTCACTGAGAAGCCTTTCGATAAGTCTACTCGCGTCAACTTCAAACCAGAGACAGCGCAAGACGAAGCCTCGTTTCGTAAAAGTGCTGGCGAACTGTCAAAAAAAGATGGCAAATACATTGTTATTAGTTTCAAGCCACATTTTTACAGTGAATTGGAGCAAGAGTCTCGCGCTAAAGTGCTTTGCGCACTGAAGTCATGCCATGATAAGGCGAGTTTCGGATATTTAGGGCGCAATACGTTTATCGCTTTGCTCAAAATTCGCCAAAGTGATGTCGAAGATCTGACGACCATTAACCTGTGTATCAAGCAGTTTTTTAAGGGGATGAGGAAGTACCTTGATGACCATCTAGTGAATGATATTGCGGACGGGCAAGTGGGCGTTGCACTTCATGGCTTCAATGGTTGCGGTATTGATGAGGTGATTTCCCAGTCTGTACAGGCGATGTTTGTCCATGATTCGAGCCAAAGCAGTGTCAATTTTTACGATGAAAAATTGGTTCAAAGCAATATTCGCAGAAGGCGTTTAGAACAACTGTTGATCGATGCCATTCGCAATAAGTCCATCGACGTGAACTTCCAACCGATCGTTGATACTCATAGTGGAGAGATTGTTAAACTCGAAGCCTTGTGTCGTTTCCGTTTTCAAGATATGTCTTATACGGTTCAAGAAATGATTCATCTCGCGGAGGATTTGCAGCTCATTTCTGCGCTTGATCTCATGGTTGCGGAAAGAGCTATCGAAGAGTTCATCGATATTAATGCGAGTGTGTCGAACACGCTTTCGCTGTCACTAAACTGTTCGATTGCAGAATCGGGGCAGCCCTCGATTCATTTGGCAGACTTGTTTGAACTGATTAATCGCTCGCCGGTGGCGAATAACGCTGTGACCATAGAAATCACAGAAACCGCCTACTTTGAGAATAACGTTAATAATGCCAATCTATTGGAAAAGATACGCGCTGCAGGCATCAAAATAGCCGTCGATGATTTTGGTACAGGCAGTTCGTCGTTTTCTTATTTTAATGACTTTTATTTTGATGAACTGAAAATAGACCGCAAATTTATTACCAATATCAATGAGGTTAAGCAGAAGTACTTCGCGGTCAATATGCTTCGCCAACTTTCCCATGATTTGAACATCAAGGTAGTGGCAGAAGGCGTAGAAAAAGTTTTCAGAGCTAGAGACATTAAA
>ASHK01000701.1 GCA_000695745.1 Vibrio madracius
CTTCTTCTGCAAAGGCTTGAGTACCAAGTAAACTGAACAGCAATAATGAACTGGTCAGAAATTTTTTCATTCAATTACCGATTCTGTATCAGCAGTACGTGAAGCATGATCTTCACTGTTTAATCTTAGCTGTAGCTCGTAATCTTGCAGTAACGCGTTAATACGACGACGCTGTTCTTGCACATTGACACTTTCATTCGAGCTTTTCGCAACCGAATCACGCGTCAAGCTGACTGGCTCAGCACTGCCTGCAAACGGAATCGTCTGCAACACAGGTAATTGCTCAGCTTCAGGCTGCGCAGGGTCTTGCCCAGAGTACTGCTGCACCCCTAAGACCAACCGCCAAAGACACACAAGCAGCGACTGCGACTTGACCAAACTGTGTGATCCACGCAGGTAATAGGCGCTTCGCTTGCGCAGGCGTAGGTTGTGACTCGATAGGCATTACGATATCACTCGTATGCGCCGGCTCGTTTTCGAGCGCAGACGCCACACTTTCAGCAATATTCCAATCTAAACTTTGTGGCTCATCACCACGCATCACATCACCAATCAGATGATAATTTTGCCAAGTTTGTTTGCTCTCCTGATCTTTTTCCAACGCATCTATAAGCGCGTTGTCGATCAAGTCTCCATCCATGAATGCTGAAAGCTTTTGTTTGTCAGCCATTATATTCACCATAGTTGTAACTAGTTTTAGCGTTGAAGAAGAGGCTTAATCTTCTTCTCAACCGCTTCACGAGCACGGAAGATACGCGAACGTACCGTTCCTACTGGGCAATCCATTACTTCTGCAATTTCTTCGTAGCTCAAACCATCAAGCTCACGAAGTGTCATTGCAGTCTTCAAATCTTCAGGTAACGCTTCAATTGCAGCGAAAACTGTTCGCTTCAATTCGTTCGACAACGTTAAGTTCTCTGGGTTCGAAATTTCTTTCAAAGCGTTACCGGCTTCAAAAAATTCGGCGTCTTCTGCATCAACATCGCTCGCTGGCGGCCTACGGCTTTGAGCGACAATGTGATTTTTTGCGGTGTTCACTGCAATGCGATACAGCCAAGTATAGAAGGCACTCTCACCTCTAAACGTCGGGATCGCACGATACGCTTTTATAAACGCTTCTTGGGCGATATCCGCTACATCACCCGAATTGCTCACGTATCTTGATATGAGATTGCAAACCTTGTTTTGATAGCGCAAAACCAATAGGTTAAATGCTTGTTTATCTCCACTTTGAACGCGCTCAATCAACACCTGATCGGTCGGCTGCTCGTTCATGCGAGCGTTCACTCCTATTCGTTATTACCCTTACCTTCACAGATATGAGTATTAATTATGCATTTTGTAGTCTTGACACCACCGCTAACATGAGCACTATTGTGACTCTAGGCAGATAGGAAAGTTCAAAACTTTCTCAGTTTTTTTGTCATTAATCATTCACAATGTGATTTGGCGTCAACTACAATGTTGTCAATTTACAAGAATGGATTACTTGGCTCCTTAACACAATCGATTTTTCAACGTGTTATCTCTGGCAGGTAATCCTTGATGCAAGTGCCCTTCGCCAGCTGTTTATTCAGCTTCCTATCGCGCACTTTTATCTAGGTAGAGTGATTTAGCTCTACGATAGGTCAGGATTTTAAAGTAATTATGAACACAAACCGAGAGCATCTTTGTGATGTTTTAGTCATAGGAAGTGGCGCCGCAGGTTTATCGTTGGCTTTACGAGTCGCCGAACGCGCTAAAGTTATCGTTTTAAGTAAAGGCCCGAGAAGTGAAGGGGCAACCTACTACGCCCAAGGTGGCATCGCTGCGGTATTCGATGAGACAGACAGTATTGAATCTCACGTCAATGATACTAAT
>ASHK01000702.1 GCA_000695745.1 Vibrio madracius
TTTGTGAAAACAGAATGCTTTATTGGAAATAGCTCTAGCTATCAGCTACACATATTAAGTAGCTCATAACTATCCAATCTTTAATACATTAGACCAAATAAAGGTAAAGCTATGATTTCAGGCATCCTAGCATCTCCTGGTATTGCTATTGGTAAAGCATTACTACTTCAAGAAGACGAGATTGTTCTAAACACGTCGACTATTTCAGATGACCAAGTTGAAGCAGAAGTTGCGCGTTTCTTTGACGCTCGTAACAAGTCAGCTCAACAACTAGAAGTCGTTAAGCAAAAAGCGCTTGAGACTTTTGGTGAAGAGAAAGAGGCTATCTTCGAAGGCCATATCATGCTTCTTGAAGATGAAGAGCTAGAAGAAGAAATCCTAGCACTCATCAAGAAAGACAAAATGTCAGCAGACAATGCAATTCATACTGTAATTGAAGAGCAAGCGACTGCACTAGAATCTCTAGATGATGAATACCTAAAAGAACGTGCAACTGATATCCGCGATATCGGTACTCGTTTTGTTAAGAACGCACTAGGCATCAACATTGTGTCACTAGGTGACATTAATGAAGAAGTCATCCTAGTTGCTTACGACCTAACTCCATCTGAAACGGCACAGATCAACCTTGATTACGTGCTAGGTTTCGCATGTGATATCGGCGGTCGTACTTCTCATACTTCTATCATGGCTCGTTCACTAGAACTTCCTGCGATTGTTGGTACTAACGACATCACTAAGAAAGTGAACAATGGCGACATGTTGGTTCTTGATGCGATGAACAACAAGATCATCGTAAACCCAACTCAAGCTCAGATTGACGAAGCGAAAGCGGTACGTGAAGCGTTCCTTGCTGAAAAAGAGGAACTAGCAAAACTTAAAGACCTACCAGCAGAAACTCTAGACGGTCACCGTGTAGAAGTTTGCGGTAACATCGGTACAGTGAAAGACTGCGATGGCATCAACCGTAATGGCGGTGAAGGTGTTGGTCTATATCGTACAGAATTCCTATTCATGGACCGTACTGCTCTTCCTACTGAAGAAGAACAGTATCAAGCTTACAAAGAAGTTGCAGAAGCAATGCACGGTCACGCGGTTATTATCCGTACAATGGATATCGGTGGTGACAAAGATCTGCCATACCTAGACCTACCTCAAGAGATGAACCCATTCCTTGGCTGGCGTGCAGTTCGAATCAGCTTGGACCGTCGTGAAATTCTACGTGACCAGCTACGTGGTATCCTACGTGCATCTGCACACGGTAAGCTACGTATCATGTTCCCAATGATCATTTCTGTAGAAGAAATTCGTGAACTAAAAGCGGCGATTGAAGAATACAAAGCAGAACTTCGTGCGGAAGGTCTAGCTTTTGACGAAAATATTGAAATCGGTGTAATGGTTGAAACTCCTGCTGCTGCAGCGATTGCTCACCACCTAGCGAAAGAAGTTTCGTTCTTTAGTATTGGTACTAACGACTTAACTCAGTATACTCTAGCAGTAGACCGTGGTAATGAGCTTATTTCTCACCTATACAACCCACTTTCACCTGCTGTACTTACAGTAATCAAGCAAGTGATCGAAGCTTCGCATAAAGAAGGTAAGTGGACTGGTATGTGTGGTGAACTTGCTGGCGACGAACGTGCAACTCTACTTCTACTAGGCATGGGCCTAGATGAGTTCAGTATGAGCGGTATTTCAATTCCTAAGGTTAAGAAAGTAATCCGCAACGCTAACTTCGCAGAAGTAAAAGCAATGGCTGATGAAGCGCTAGAAATGGCGACTGCTGCAGAAATTGAGGCACACGTCGAAAAATTTATCGCAGAAAAGACAAACTGCTAATATAATTGAGCAGAACAAAATCAAACCTTTAGGAGCACAACATGGGTCTGTTTGACAAACTGAAGAAGCTAGTATCTGACGACAGCGCTGACACTGGTGCAATTGAAATCATCGCACCTCTTTCTGGTGAAATCGTGAACATCGAAGATGTGCCAGATGTTGTTTTTGCTGAGAAAATCGTTGGTGACGGTATTGCAATCAAGCCAGCTGGTGACAAGATGGTAGCTCCTGTTAACGGTACTATCGGTAAGATCTTTGAGACGAACCACGCGTTCTCTATCGAGTCTGACGATGGCATCGAGCTATTTGTTCACTTCGGTATTGACACTGTTGAACTGAAAGGTGAAGGCTTCAAGCGTATCGCTGAAGAAGGCCAGTCAGTGAAAGCAGGTGACACTATCATCGAATTCGACCTAGCACTTCTTGAAGAGAAAGCTAAGTCAACGCTAACTCCTGTTGTTATCTCTAACATGGACGAAATCAAAGAGCTGAACAAGCTTTCTGGTTCTGTTACTGTTGGTGAAACGCCGGTACTACGCGTAACTAAGTAATTAGTTAATCTCGACGTAGAAAAAACGCAGCCTTGGCTGCGTTTTTTATGTCTTGTCTTTCCTGCTGCTGCCTCACCCATATCCTTGTATGCGCTTATTTACAGCGAAATGGACGCTAGAACTTCTCCTGAGAAGGTGTGAACGCTTAAAGTAGTCTCCTCAAGTAATCCATAGCTCGCAGCATAACCATTTCTTGGGAAGGTAATGGAACCGGGGTTGAATATGATTTGCTGTCCTTGCCACTCCGCAACCGGTATATGTGTGTGCCCATGCGCAATCACATCACCTCGCTTCAAAGCCGGTCGTTTCTCAGCGTTGTACAGATGCCCATGGGTTAGGAACAGTCGTTGTCCATTGGCAAGCATAACCCATGCGTAGTCAGCCATCATAGGAAACGCCAACAGCATTTGGTCCACTTCACTATCACAGTTCCCTCTCACAGCGATAATACTGTCACTATGAGCATTCAAGAGCTCTGCGACTTTCGGAGGGTTATAACTTTCAGGCACTGGATTTCTTGGGCCATGATTGAGGACATCCCCTAAAATCACCAAATGTTCAGCGCCCGAACTAAGATATGCGGCTAAAACCTGTTCGGTGGCATCGAGGCTACCGTGCAAATCGGAAGCAAAA
>ASHK01000703.1 GCA_000695745.1 Vibrio madracius
GACTGGACTTAATTTTTGGGAATCTTCAGCCTCGAATAGTGCGCTTGCTGGCGCGAATGGCGCTCATGCTGTCGATGCTAGCGTTTTAGCGACAGCACCATCGAGTATGACTCAACTTAGCCGAACGACCATCACTGCTAACGTAACTCAATATCAAGTCGATACTGACTACTACATCCTTGGCACCCAAAGCCAATACTCAAAAGCTAACCCAATTCCTGCCGGTTTTTTTGTTACACCAATGACTGACACTTGGTATTTTGGTATGTCCGCTTATAGCCGAACTGCTGCTGATATTACCATTCCAGTTCTCATTCCTGTTGTCACAAATGAAACTCGCGTGCGCCCAATTGTGGTCTCATTTGCCCCAAGTGTCGCAGTCAAGATCAATGATGTCAGTGTGGGATTCACTGTCGAGTATCAGTATGCGAGTTACCTATTGGAGAAAAATGCGTGCTTCATCAACTGCACGATGTCAAAAGAAGAAGGAACGACAGGTGGATGGAGTGGCGCAATCAGTGCGACTTGGCAAGTTAATGATTACCTGTCTTTAGCAGCGAGTCACAAACTAGACAGTGACTTTGGCAATGACGATATTCAATTTAACTTGCCATCAATAACGAGTCTTTATAGTACATTCGCGCTAAGTGATAATTGGCGTTGGCACAACACGTACTCGCTGAGCCGTTGGCACAATCAAGGCATTACGTATACCCATTACCTCGACCTGTCGCTTAAGTAMGKCTCTCGTCATAGTCAACGCTATGCCACGTCCATGAGTTACGATTGGCGTGATTTTACTTTCCGAGGTGGTGTCAGTTTGGATAAAGCTATCGATGCTTATGGCGGAGAAGACATACGATACCGCCTAGGAATGTCTTATCGGGTCTCTGAACATCTCACTCTAGATCTCACCGGCTTTATCGAAGACTATGCACAAAAGCAATATACCAGTGGTTCGTTTACACTCGTCGATGTACAGAATGATGGTTCTGGCCTTAGTTTAGGAGCCAGTTACCACTTCTAAACACTCACCATCGAATATAAATGGGCGTTCCGATTTTAACCAGTTTTACGAGTTCGTCCATTTCATCATTAGTGATAGCGATACAACCGTTAGTCCAATCAAAGCTCTGCACAAACTGGGGTGGTTTAGTATTGTTATTTTTCAGTCCATGAATTTTTATATTTCCACCTGGCGCGACACCTAGGCTCTTAGCTCTGTTCTTATCTCTAAGATTCGGATAGCTGATGTGCATGGAGCGGTAAAAAGCCGAATCGTTCATCACAAAATCGAGATAATACTTGCCCTCTGGTGTCCTATTGTCACCTTCCTGAATCTTGTGTCCTCGTGGGTTCTTACCCAGCGCGATTCTGTATTCACGAACAACACTGTCACCATCCATTAGATACATGCGCCTTACCGACTTCTTTACCTCAACACGGTCGATTTTGACCTCAGGAGACACCTCCAAGCCAAATGAACGAAATGGTAATGCCACCATCACCAAAACAACTAATAACCACTTATACATCAGTTCTTCCCCTAACAACTGACACGAATTTTAACCTTTTCTGACACACGATCCAACGCGGTGTTTAAATGCATATCTTTAGTTAGTATAGGAATAGACTCAGCATTTTTATTGTTGCCACGGTGCAACACAGTTTCAATTAAATCCCCATATATCAACAATAATTCTTCAACTACAATACATACATCTTCAAAAAAGAAGTCAAATATCAAATAACACTTTAGAGGGTGAACAAATGAAAAAGCTGATTGTAATTACGGGTGCAAGTTCTGGTATTGGTGAAGCGATTGCTCGACGTTTGAGTAATGCAGGTCACCCACTATTACTTTTGGCGCGCCGCGTAGAGAAGCTTGAAGCACTGCAACTTCCTAACACACTGTGTGAAAAAGTCGACATCACTGACAAAGCTACGTTTGAAGCGGCAATCGCTAAAGCTGAAGCGCAGTTTGGTCCAACAGATGCCCTTATCAACAATGCTGGCATGATGTTGCTTGGTCAAATCGACACTCAAGATTCTGCAGAGTGGAAGACCATGTTTGATGTTAACGTGCTAGGTCTATTAAACGGTATGCAAGCGGTACTAGCGCCAATGAAAGCTCGTAATTCTGGCACCATTATTAACATCAGTTCTATCGCTGGTCGCAAAACATTCGGTAATCACGCTGCCTATTGCGGTACTAAGTTTGCTGTTCATGCAATCTCAGAAAACGTACGCGAAGAAGTCGCAGAGTCAGATGTACGCGTTGTCACTATCGCGCCGGGTGCCGTTGAAACAGAACTTCTATCACATACTACGTCTCAAGAGATTAAAGATGGCTACGATGAGTGGAAAGAAGTGATGGGCGGTGTGCTCGCTGCTGATGATGTCGCTCGTGCGGTAGAGTTTGCTTATTCGCAGCCTCAAAACGTCTGTATCCGTGAAATCGTGTTAGCACCAACACGTCAACAACCATAATCAGACACACTTTTAGAAAGTATAAGGCGGCAATGTATTGTCGCCTTATTTTTTGTAGGCAAATGACCAGTTTTGAACCAAAGGGTTGTCGGTTCTGTTACATAAGGCGCATGCTGGCTTGCATGTGGGCTACGAGTCCAGGTTCCTTTCGGGTACTCTCCATGTTCATCGATCAGTGTCCCCTCAAGTACCAATAACTCTTCACCACCGAAATGACCATGTGAATGGTAAGCATCGGGACCGTTCCATCGCAGTAAAGCCACGTTTTCCTGCTTGAAACTGTGTAGCGGTAAGATTTCCATTTCGCCAATCACAGGCTGCCAAGATGCCTGATTCGTGTCTATCCTCACGTACTCCAGATCATGCTCATCAAACTGATTGAGCTTCACCAAAATGACGCACCCGTGCTCACTAAAAGGCGCATGCGCGCTGCCCGGAGGATTTCTAAGATAAGTACCCGCAGGGTAGTCGCCCAGTTCATCCGAAAACACACCTTTCAATACCAGGATTTCTTCTCCTAGAGGATGCGTATGCTTGCTAAACCGAGTTCCAGGGAGATATTCAACAATACTGGTCACATGACCGGATTCAGCGGCTTCTCGCTCTAAAGGTTTTCGATTCACTCCATTTGCGGGGGAAGCAACCCAGTCCAATGCCAAGGTATCAATGACAAGTCTTTGGGTAAAATCCATATTCAACATACGACAAAATCCTTATTGAGCAATGCTTAAGTATAAGATAATTGTTTCAAAACACGTACAGATATTTCAATATATCAAATTACATTCCTAATATTGTCATTGTAAGCAGTTGTAAATTTATGAGCCACTCGCTTTTTATACAATTATTAAAACTGTAAAATCTAATACATAGCTTGACGTCGCAAATTATATTCTACCAATGACATAAAATAAGCAGTAGATAAATACTGTTCACGTTTCAAAGGAGAAGCGATATGGAAAAAATAATTAACACTATCGGCCTATGTATTATAGCTAGTAAGTACGCCATTGTGCTGCTTATGGCAGGCATTACATTTAGTACTGGCGTACTAGCCACAGAGTTAATCCTCTGTAGTGGACTAGAGAACTCAGAGTAAGTTCCAAATAAAATATCGCAGGGAATATTAGCGGCATTCAATTTAAAATTCTTTTAGTTGCTTAATATTTCGGGGAGAATTATTACTCCCCATTTTTTATTCCTCATATCAAATAAGATAATATTTCCTCCCATCATCTATTTTTCACATTTTGTTACTTTTAGCGTGTCTACGTGAAGACAATTGTATACAATAGCCACTTAGATATTGTATTGC
>ASHK01000704.1 GCA_000695745.1 Vibrio madracius
GCAACGCTTAGTCATGTTGAGAGAACAGCATTAGTGCTGTTAGGCATGGGCGAGGATGCGGCGGCTCAAGTGTTGCGTCATTTCTCTCGCGATGAAACACAACGAGTGACCAGAGCAATGGCTCGTCTTAGTGGTATTAAGAGTGACAATGCCAAAAGCGTTATTCAACATTTCTTCGAGGACTTTAGGCAGCATAGTGGTATTCGAGGCGCGTCAAAAGAATACTTATCTAATACGCTACGTAAGGCGCTGGGTAATGATTTAGCCAAAGGGTTATTGAATAACCTGTATGGTGATGAAATTCGCAACAATATGCAGCGTCTGCAATGGGTTGATGCCGAAGTGTTGTCGAGATTTGTAGCGAAAGAGCACCCACAAATGCAGGCCATTTTTCTGGCGTATTTACCGCCAGAGACCTCTTCTGCTGTACTCAGTCATCTGCCAGCAGACTACCATGATGAACTGCTGTACCGCATTGCACGCTTACAAGATATTGACCATCAAGTGGCGGCGGATCTTAATGAGTTGATTGAACGCTGTATTGAGCAAGTATCAGTAAGCCAAAGTGCGCCAATGTCTGGTGTTAAACAGGTCGCTGACATCATTAACCGCTTCTCCGGTGATCGTGCAATGTTGATGGAAATGCTCAAGTTACACGACGAAGAGGTCGTCAGTGCGATTGAAGAGAACATGTTCGACTTTATGGTGCTAGGTAGGCAGCGTGAAGACACCATGGATACTTTGGTTCAACAAGTGCCAATGGAGCTTTGGGCAGTGGCACTCAAAGGGGCAGACATTACCCTGCAGCAAGCCATCAAGCGTTCGATGCCTCAGCGCATGGTAAAAGCACTGGAAGACGATATGCAATTGCGCGGCGCAGTGCCTGTAAGTGCGGTTGAACGTGCTCGTAATGACATTATGCAAATCATCAAAGAGCTGTCGGAAGCGGGTGAAATCGAGTTGTCTCTGTACCAAGAACAGGCGA
>ASHK01000705.1 GCA_000695745.1 Vibrio madracius
AATTTGATTCCACAACCGCATCGTTTAAAAGAAGCCAGTTTGAATGCTTGCACCGTGTTTGCTCTCAACACGTGTAAAACAACCTTGTTAAATCGCTCTCGTCGAGGTCACGTTGATGGGCCGAGCGACCGCTTTTTACAAGTGTATTTTATCGCTCAAGATATACATGAACGAGTGAGTTCAAGCCATTACCGCTATCAAGAACTCGCGACGCAATTCTCACACTCTGATGTCTTATTTCGCTTTAAACACGTACTAGAAATGCAGGCAAAAGCCTGTGAGGACATCGCGTTTGCGCTCAAACTAGGTAAAAAATACTCGCACAGTAACGATTCGATCAAAGCGTTGGTTGAACTGCAGGATTCACTCGAATATTTAGAGCAACAGCAACACGCCGAGTGGGCACCATTACTGGTGCAACTTAACTATTTATTTAATAACTTGGCTACCGTCGAAAAGCTGCTCAGTAACGTCAGTAATCCAGATAGCAGTGTGTTGGAGGATGGCATACTAGACGACACCAACCCTCATAACTTTAGAGCTATGTGGGGCCGAATTAAAGCGAGCATGTCAAAAGATTCACTACTATTTCGACATGCTGTTCGCTTATCGGTAACACTGACTATCGGGTATGGGATTATTCAAGGTTTTGATTTGAATAGAGGTTACTGGATCTTGCTTACCACACTTTTTGTGTGTCAGCCAAACTACAGTGCAACACGACAAAAACTCTCCGCTCGTATCGCAGGAACACTTGTTGGTCTCTTTGTTGGTGTACCTTTACTGACACTGTTCCCTTCACCAGAAAGCCAACTGTTTCTTATCGTCCTGTCTGGAGTCATGTTTTTCGCGTTTAGGATTAACAACTATGGTTACGCCACTGGCTTTATTACTGTATTAGTACTTCTGTGTTTCCACCAACTTGGCGAAGGGTATGCCGTGGTACTTCCGAGATTAATGGATACGTTAATCGGTTGTGCGTTGGCGGTAAGCGCGGTCTATTTCATACTTCCCGACTGGGAATCAAAACGAATGCATAAAATCATGGCCAATGCGTTGCGAGCAAACCGTAAGTACCTTATGCAAATCATCGGACAATATCGACTAGGCAAAAAAGACGACTTGAACTACCGAATTGCTCGACGAGATGCGCACAATGCTGATGCTAATCTGTCTACTGCGATTTCTAATATGCTTGCAGAGCCAGGCCGATACCAAGTGGATACCGACAAAAGCTTTCGGTTCCTCACTCTGAGCCATGCCCTACTTAGTTATGTCTCTGCGTTAGGCGCTCACAGACAAAGGCTTGAAGATGAGTCAATTCACCTTTTAGTACTCGAAGCACATAGGACCATTAACCGTCATATTGAGTTATTGGAGCAACAACTTGAAGGCGCTATCGTCGAAAGCTCCACAACAACGGTTGATCAGTTTGATATTCATAGAAGACTCATAGAATGGCGTGATGAAGATGATCGTTCAGCACGAATGGTGTTACAGCAGCTTCATTTGATCTACCGCATGCTGCCAGAGTTTCATGCTCTCGCCGATACACTCACTAAAATTAACGAACCGAAAGCTGACATTTCATAGAACAACGTTATGAATGGTTAGGTTGCAATGACTCTGACTTTTAAAGCAACCTGACTATTCTTACAGTTCAATTAACTGTTCCTTACAATACTCGGACAAATTCTCATCAGTTCAGCGATAGATTAACGATCAACACCATACTACGATGTGAAGATGAACGGAACTCAGACTGCTTTACTCAACAACTTTCATAAAGGTCATAAAATGTCGAAGCAACAGTTTGAACAATTAAGAGAGCAACTTAAGCTACTGTCACCGCA
>ASHK01000706.1 GCA_000695745.1 Vibrio madracius
TCTAGCTTGCCGTTGGTTTCGGCAATTTTCGCACCTAGTTGCTCTTGGCCTTTCTCTTGGAATGGCGTTAAGAAAGCCACCATTTCTGCGTCTTTTGCGATTTCATCTTCAACAAGGACGCGTTGCTTCTTGCCATCGATCTTAACTTTCTTCTTAAGGTTCACTGGGATAAGGTCATAGCTGACCATCTCTAGTTCACCATTTTTGAATTCGTAATCTGCACGGCCAACGTATTTACCCCATTCGTACGCTTGCACGATCCACGTACCATTTTGGATGTCAGGTTTACATTCATCACTCGGCTTGAAGTTCTTCTTAACAACGTTAGGACCTTCCATACAAACTGGCTCTTGTGAGTGACCACCCACAATCATGTCTAGGTCGCCTTCATCCAGATAGCGAGCAAGAGCAACGTCACCCGGAGCATTTACACCACGCTTACCATTTTCGTAGTGACCCATGTGGGTAACTGCGAAAATAAGATCAGGCTTCTCGGTTTCTTTTAACTCAGCAATCAGTTTCTTCGCTTCTACTTTCGGATCGCGGAACTCGATACCACCGATGTATTCTGGGTTACCGATCTTCGCAGTATCTTCTGTTGTTAGGCCAATAACAGCGATCTTAATGCCCTGCTTGTTGAAAATGTGGTAGGCATCAAACAGGCGCTCACCTGTTTTTTTGTCATAAATGTTCGCAGATAGCATTGGGAAGTTAGCCCACTCTTTTTGCTTAAATAGCACTTCTAATGGGTTGTCGAATTCGTGGTTACCGAGTGCCATAGCATCGTAACCAATCATGCTCATACCTTTAAAGTCAGGTTCGGCATCTTGCAAGTCAGACTCTGGAACACCAGTGTTGATATCACCGCCAGATAGAAGCAGTACGCTGCCCCCTTCCGCTTCAACGTCAGCACGAATCTGGTCAATCAACGTCTTACGCGCCGCCATACCATACTCGCCATATTTGTTTTCCCAGAAACGACCATGGTGATCATTAGTATGAAGAATCGTGAGCTTATAAGTCTCATCAGCATTCCATTCTTGCTCTGGTTGAGTTGCGCACCTGCGAGTGACGCGATAATAGCCGCACTGAGTACGGACTTAAACATAAGGCTTTTTTTCATTGTCATACCTTTGAACTTTTGGGGATCCACTGCCTATAGCGTTTTATAAACGCCGCACATTTGCTGATTTGTAGTGAATAGACATAAAGAAAAACATCAGCAAAATATGCGATAGTTTAAATTAACCCTAAGAACATAACATTCTCATTTCAATTTTATGTAATCTATGTCACAAGTTGCCAAGCGCGAGCTTATGCACTCATCAGAATAAATGCGCGATTCAACATAAGGTTAATTAAAGGCGAATGGGATAGCGAGGGATTGGGCTGTTACAAGGTTGTAATTCTGAGAAGAAACGATTGCTCAACAAATTAAGTGAACATAAAAAAAGCCAGTCGCAATGACTGGCTTCTCCTGTTAGCAAAACACGCTTACTTAATATCGATATGTTCAAAGCCTTTGATGAGATCATCCAAGGCTTTCATTTGCGCCAAGAACGGCTCTAACTTATCTAATGGTAGCGCGGACGGACCATCACATAGTGCTTTATCTGGATTAGGGTGTGCTTCAATAAATAGACCTGCGATACCGGTGGCAAGACCCGCTTTTGCTAGCTCTACCGTTTGCTCACGACGAC
>ASHK01000707.1 GCA_000695745.1 Vibrio madracius
GCTTTCGGAGGATACTTCATTGGACATTATTCAACCCTTTCTTTTGACGGTTTCTTTCACGTTCTTTGCGATACCAGTGTGCGCCCTTGGCAACAATCCTAAGTTGGACAATTAACCTCTCTGCCAGTTCATATCTTTCTTTCTTATTAAGATCGAGTGCTTCAGCACCTGAACTGAATACCAAGATAACTGAAGCCTCGGCCTGAGCGATTGCTTCATCACGGTCCATGCCCGTGCTCACAAGGTATTCGGTTAATTCTGCTGAAAAATGCTGGATCTCACGAGCAACTGCGGCTCGAAAGTCAAATGATGTACCCGAACGCTCTCGCAACAATAAGCGAAATACGTTAGGGCTACTTTCAATGAACTCCATAAAGGTTTCAACCGAAGTACGAATCACACTGCCTTCTTTGACAATACGTTGGCGCGCTTGTCGCATCAATTGTCTCAGCAACAAGCCTCCTTCATCTACCATGGTGAGTCCCAATTCATCCATGTCTTTGAAGTGACGATAAAAGGATGTTGGTGCAATACCAGCCTCTCTTGCCACTTCGCGTAAACTCAAATTTGAAAAGCTGCGATCAGCACTTAACTGACTAAAAGCAGCATCGATCAATGAACGACGCGTTTTCTCTTTTTGTTGTGCACGGATACCCATTGATTTCATGTGTTACCTAGGTTTACTTGTTGACTACCATTCAAACGGTAATTGAGGGAGTGCTGGTAATATAGCGCGAATAGCCTGTTTGTATAAGTCTATGCAAAAGGATTTTTAATAAAACACTTTGTACGTCTCACTTCCCTTCACAACCTGCACATTCTATAAAATTGACGCTATATGAAGTTTAAACCACGTAAGCCACCACAACTTAAGACAATTCCCGTGATCTTTCACACCCTATCACGCAACTTGGTTTACCGAGGTTAATAATCCGTTAGAATCTCGCTAATAAGAATTTAAGCAATGTTAACGCCGCAATCACTGCTGTTGTGCCCCAATAGGTGGTCTAACAGTAGACACTTTGCGTGATGCAGTTAGGTACAACGAGGATATACACTATGAGTCGCTCCAAACATTTTGATGCCATCGTGATAGGAAGTGGTCCCGGTGGTGAAGGTGCCGCTATGGGACTGACTAAAGCGGGGCTAAACGTCGCTATCATAGAAAAGGAAAGCAGCGTTGGCGGTGGATGTACTCACTGGGGGACTATCCCATCCAAAGCGCTCAGGCACGCAGTGAGTCGTATTATCGAGTTTAACAGCAACCCATTGTTTTGTGGCAATAACACCAGCCTACACTCTACCTTCTCTAATATTCTTGGTCATGCCAAAACTGTGATAGATAAACAGACTCGACTGCGCCAAGGGTTCTATGACCGCAACGAATGTACGTTACTGTTTGGTACAGCTCGATTTGTG
>ASHK01000708.1 GCA_000695745.1 Vibrio madracius
TCAAAATCATACTTGGGATAAGTAGTGTTGAATACACCGCGACGATACCAAGTACGTTAGGAACAATGTGACGTGTGATAATTTTCCAATTACTCACACCCGAAACGTGTGCCGCTTCGATAAACTCTTTGCTACGTAAGCTAAGGGTTTGACCACGTACGATACGTGCCATGTCCAGCCAAGCAATCGCACCGATAGCCACAAAGATAAGCACAATGTTACGACCGAAGAATGTTACTAGTACGATAACTAAGAACATAAACGGTACAGCGTACAAAATTTCAAGTACACGCATCATCACGCGGTCAACACGACCACCAATAAAGCCTGATGTTGCGCCGTAAAGTGTACCAATCAGTACCGCAACAAATGCACCTAGAACCCCGACCATTAGAGAGATACGGCCACCCATTAATGTACGCACATACAAATCACGTCCAAGACTATCCGTACCAAACCAGTGCTCAGCACTTGGCGCAGCATGCATGGCATACCAATCCGTATCATCAAACGCGTATTGAGCAAACATTGGCAGGAAAATCACTGCTAATGTCATTAGGGTTAGAATAAATAAACTCACCATCGCAGCTTTATTACGCATAAAACGGATACGCGCGTCTTGCCACAAGCTACGACCTTCAATTTCTAAATTCTCGGAAAACTTCTCTACCGCTTCCAAGTTTTCTTTTTTCGTTAGCATCATTACCACACTCCCTTAGTAACGAATTTTCGGGTCGATCATCGCAAGCAAAATATCTACGATGGCGTTGAATAGAATGAAGAGGAAACCAATCAAAATGGTCACCCCCATCACTAACGAATAGTCTCGGTTAAAAGCCGCGTTAACAAACAGCTTGCCGATACCCGGTAAGCCAAAAATAGTTTCGATAACAACGGAGCCAGTAATAATGCCGACAAAAGCAGGTCCCATATACGACACTACAGGCAGTAAAGCAGGCTTTAGCGCATGTTAACAACGATGTAGGGGTAACTCAGCCCTTTAGCTCGCGCGGTACGAATGAAATTACTGTTGAGCGTTTCTATCATGCTGCCTCGAGTGATACGGGCGAAGGTCGCCACGTACAAAAGCGACATCCCGATAACGGGTAACACAATGTACTTTAAGCCACCGCCATGCCAACCTCCTGCGGGGAACCAGTGCCAATGCAGTGAGAACAAGTAAATCAGTGCCGGAGCTAACACGAAGGATGGCATCACGACACCTAACATGGCGGTCGACATAATGGTGTAATCGACCCAGGTATTTTGCTTTAAGGCAGCAATCGTACCGACGGTGATCCCCATAATGAGGGTAAAGATAAACGCCACTAATCCTACTTTCGCCGACACCGGCAGCGCCACAGCGATCAATTCGTTAACCGTATAATCTTGATACTTAAATGAGGGACCAAAATCCCCATGGAGAACATTGGTCAGATAGTCGTGTACTGCTCAAATACTGGCTTGTCTAGGCCATATTTGGCTTCAATATTTGCCATGACTTCAGGGGGAAGTGGGCGTTCACTAGAGAAAGGGTTACCCGGTGCAAAACGCATCAAAAAAAAGAGACGGTGATCAACACTAATAGCGTGGGTATGGCTTCCAATATCCGCTTCATGATGAACTTAATCATAAACGTGTCCAGTTTGAAATTATGAATAACAGAAGGACACTGCATGTGGTCCACACAGAGTCCTCGCTGACTTTTTAACAATGCTTACTTAGCTTTAATGTAAAGATCTTTCGCGTAGATCTTGTCTTCTGGGTTCTCTTCGGGATAACCGCCAAGTTGAGGAGATACGAGACGTGTCGTCACGTATTGATAGATTGGAGCCAACGGCATGTCTTTTGACAGTTGCGCCTCTGCGTCATAGTAGAGCTGTGTGCGTTCAGATTCGGATGTTGAGTTAAGAGCTTTGTCGATAATGGCATCATAAGCTGGACTCTTATAATGGACACCGCCATTGACATTATCGCTCATCATCAAAGTTAAGAAGGTCGATGCTTCGTTGTAGTCTCCACACCACGCAGCACGTGTGACATCAAAGTTGCCTTGGTCTCTACTCGCGAGATACGACTTCCATTCTTGGTTCTCTAAGTGAACATTCACCCCCAGTTTTTTCTTCCACATCGATGAAATTGCCACCGCAATTTTCTTGTGATTTCCCGAGGTGTTATACAGCAGACTGAAATCTAGTGGATGGTCTTTATCGTAACCAGCTTCTGCCAGCAAGGCGCGCGCTTTCTCGTCTCTTTGTTTTTGCGTGAGCTTGCCGTATTCCGGCAACTGTGGTGAAAATCCTGCGGTAATCTCTGGCGTTAGGAAATACGCGGGTTTCTGTCCCTGCCCTAAAATAGCTTTCGTGATAATGTTACGGTCAATAGCATAAGACAGTGCTTTGCGGACTCTTACATCGTTAAATGGTGCTTTCAACGCATTGAACTGATAGTAATAACTGCACAGATTACCCTTGATTGCGACGTCTTGAGGATACTCTTTCTGGAGGCGATGAAAATGCTCGTTTGGTACCTCATTCGTCATCTGAATTTCCCCTGACATGAAACGGTTCATCTCAGCGACTTGATTCTCAATAGGTAAGAACGTGACTTTATTAATTACGGTGTGCTCGTTATCCCAATATTTGGGGTTCCGCTTGAGCACTAAGCGTTCATTCACCACCCATTTTTCTGGAACATAGGCACCATTGCCAACAAAGTGTTCCGGCTTGGTCCACTTGTCACCCCACTTTTCTACCGTCGCTTTGTATACCGGCATCATAGTGGTATGAGCCAACATTTTAACGAAATACGGCACAGCATTATCCAACGTCACTTTTAGTGTGTAATCATCGATGGCCTCAACACCTAACGCAGATGTGTCTTTTTTACCCTCAATAATATCTTGGGCATTTGTCATTTTGGTTGAAGCTATATACCAAGAGTACGGAGACGCTGTATTCGGGTCCACCGCTCGGCGGAAACTGTAGACAAAATCTTCAGCAGTCACAGGATCGCCGTTGGACCATTTTGCATCATGACGTAAGTGAAAGATGAACGTTTTATTGTCCGAGGACTCCCAAGACTCGCAACACCAGGAACGGTTTTACCGTTAGCATCCTGGGTGACTAAGCCTTCCAATAAATCACGAATAACATTGGACT
>ASHK01000709.1 GCA_000695745.1 Vibrio madracius
TGTTTTTGCAATGGGTGATGATTGGTCTGGAAAATTTGATCATTTGGCATCTCTCTGTGAAGTAGTTTACTTACCAAGAACAGAAGATATTTCCACAACCGATATTAAGAAATCATTGTCTACTGTCGACCAAGAAAAACTGAATGAACTTGAAGATACAATGTCAAAAGTAATTGATATTGTAAAGTTTTTAAAGATAGCAGGGAAATAGTCGTGGCCAATTTATATAAAGTCACTAAAGAGACCGTCAAGTGTGAGATAGCTAGAATAGCTTACCTCCTCAGTAAACCTTTTTTTAAACAAAAAGTATGGCTTTTTTGCGAAACCGAAGACCAAGCACAAGAGAATGGCTACACCTTATATCGGTGGGTAAAAGACAACAAACCTGAGATAAGAAGCTATTATGTTCTGGGTGAAAACTCACCAGTATACGACAAACTCGTAGAAGACAAATGTATTCTTCGCTCATCATCCATCGCTCAGTATTTTTATTTGTTTCATAGTTCCATTATTGCATCTACCCACGGCCTATGGTGCCTACCAGATGGGCTAGGCATTCAAAAGAAAATAAACAGAAAAGTATTGAGGGCCCAAAAGGTGATGCTTAATCACGGTCTTTGTTTTCTAAAAAATGGTAAGAACTTCTACCACAAAGATGTCTTTGCTTTGAACGATCATATGACTGCGCTATCCGAAAAGCACAAGGCTATATTTACTGATCTCTATGGGTATGACTCATCCGAAGTATCAATCACGGGATACCCTCGACTCGACAAAATGCTAGACAGTTCTCAAGAGCACGACAACTATGTCCTGATTATGCCTACTTTTAGAGACGGAGAACAAAGGCTTGGCAGTAAGTTCGTACAAACTGACCTCTATAAAAACATAGAAGCGTTTTTATTAGATCAGAGCGTTAAAAAGTCCCTCATCGAGCATGATCTAAAAATCTTGATTTACCTACATCAGGATAATCAAGACAGTACCGATTGCTTTAGACCCTTAGAAAACGACAGAGTCAGAGTGGTAAAGCAAGGGGAATTTTCGGTTACCGAACTACTCTCCATGTCAAAGTTACTGATTACTGATTACTCAAGCGTGCTCTTTGATTTTATTTATATGGAGAAACCGTTCATCTCATATCAGTTTGACCGAGAGCGCTTTTTAGCATCGAGAGAGCACAAACCTATTATCGACATTGGTAAAGACCTACCGGGAAAAACCGTCGATACTCATACACAATTGGTTGACACCTACATGCAGTATGTTTGTTCCAATTTTACAATGGAGCAAGAATACAAAGACAAGATATCCGATTACTTTCTCTATCGCGATACCAACAACTGTCAGCGTGTATTTGAATTACTGTCTAAATTACAATAATAGATTCACTAGAGCATTCCTCAATTACTAGAATGCTCTCCTTCTGTTTTCGATTTTACATTCCACCTGATGATCTGCATAATCTTTGTACCTACATTTATGTTCTTTTCCTGTTATGCCACTTTTCAACTCAAACCCTAGGTCAATCTGTATTCTGCGTCTCTCCGCTATCGGTGACGTCTGCAATACAATTTCTGTGGTGCAGCACATTCAAAATCAATGGCCCAATACAAAAATAACTTGGATCACAAGCCAACTTGAAGCTCAGCTTTTGGAAGCCATCGATAATATAGAAGTCATCATCTTCAACAAAAAAGCAGGTTGGCAAGGATATAAGACCCTTTGGGCACAGCTGAAAGGAAGAGAATTTGATGCATTACTTCATATGCAGTATGCGCTGCGGGCAAGTATTGCAACGCTTGGCATCAAGGCAAAATATAAGCTTGGTTTTGATGGAGAGCGTGCGCAAGACTTTCAAGGGCTATTTACTAATGTAAAAGTTCCTTCCCCAAGAAAAATGCACGTTCTTGATGGGCTAATGGCTTTTACCGAAACGCTGGGAATACCAGCCACAGAACCTACATGGCAACTTCAATACTCCAAGGAAGATCATGCCTGGGCTAAGCAATATGTTGCTAATAAGCGTAATTTAGTCATCGTACCCGCAGCAAGTAAAGGCTATAAGAACTGGACCGCCGAAGGCTATGCGGATGTGATTGAACATGCGATGCAGCTAGGCTGGAATATACTACTCGCGGGAAGCCCTGCTCAGATCGAAATTGAGCTTAGTGAAAAGATTGAGAAAAGCCTCTCATCGCCGATTACTAATCTAGTTGGTAAAAGTAGCTTACTCCAAATGCTTGCCCTTCTTGATCTAGCCGATTTAGTTATTGCGCCAGACACTGGCCCTACTCATATGGCTAACGCCATGGGAACTCCAGTTATTGGCCTGTATGCTCACCATAATCCTAAGCGCACCGGGCCGTATAACTATCAGGAGTATGTCGTGTCTGTATATGAAGAGGCGATTTTAGCTGAAACGGGAAAACCAAGTGCAGAGCTGAATTGGCGGGCTAGAGTTAAGGATAAAAAAGCAATGCAGCGAATTTCGTCAGATAACGTGATTGAAATGTTCGATCGGGTTATCGAGGCAGAAAGGCTCGGTTAATCCAAGGGGTAAATCCCCTATCATCTCCTTGTGAAAAAGGGGATCTAATGAAGCGCGCAGTGGAGTTGATTACGCTTTAATTACAATGTCGTTATTCACGTAGTCACTCGCTTTGGTAGATCCTCACCTTCGAGAGGATGACGAGATAATTGGAGACGGCGAAAATTTACGAATTACATTATCCCTCTATAATAACCGGGGGTACAAACCAAGGACCATTACCGTGACCAAACCAACACTTGCTGTCGCAATGATTGTAAAAAACGAATCTAAGCACCTGCGTCCCTGTCTCGAGTCTGTGCAAGGCTGGGTAGATGAAATCGTCATTATGGATTCTGGTAGTACTGATGATACCGCTAAAATAGCAGCAGAGTTTGGCGCTAAGTTTCACGTAAATCCTGAGTGGCCGGGCTTTGGACCGCAACGTCGCTTGGCACAAAGTCATGTAGACTCTGATTTTGTATTCTGGCTTGATGCGGATGAGCGCGTTACTCCAGAGCTTAAACAAAGTATTATCGAAGCGGTAGAAAAAAAACAGCCTTCCACTATCTATCAATTTGCTCGACTAAGTTGGGTCTTTGGCCGCTTCATCAAACATTGCGGCTGGTATCCTGACAAAGTACTGCGTCTTTACCCCACCAAGCTAACTCAATACGATGACTCTTTGGTTCACGAGAAAGTTGAAACGAATA
>ASHK01000710.1 GCA_000695745.1 Vibrio madracius
ACCAATAGTGAGATGCCGATTAAAGAAACCAGAGTGGCGGCTAATCCACGTTTACCACCGAGTGACTGCTGTAACTTTTTGGTTAGAGGCAACAAAGCGACGGCGATGATTGCGCCCCAGAGCACGGGAATGATAAAAGGTTTAATGATGTCGTAGGTGAAGATAAGCAGTATCACCAATAAGCCAATTCTGATGGCCGATTCCACCATATTATTGACAAAGATCTTGCTTTGACGCTGTTCAGTTTGTCTATCCATTGTTGTTTTCCCTGTTTTCGATATTTGCACTTACCAAACTTGAGACGACGATTGCCATGTAGAACACTCCGACGATGGCCTCTAAATACACAACAACTTGTGCCAGCGGAGTAATTGGACTGATGTCGCCATAACCTAGCGTTGTTAACGTGACGAAACTGAAATACGCCGCGTTAGAGAAATTTTCACCCAAGTGATTGCTTCTAGGCCTGTAAAGGCTTGGGGGGAATATTCGATAATAATTAAGTAAACGATAGCCCACATTAAGCCGAGTAGTAAAAATAATGCAACCGAGCCAATGACTTTGTTGGTGTTGACTTTGCCGTGGAATAGCACCTGTTTCGCGGTTGATTTAAATGTGCCAAAGAAAAAGGAGAAGGTAAGGGCAAGCATCACAAAGTCCATTTCACGGATGTTAAAAACGGCCTTTACCAACGTCGCTAACACCCAAAGACAGACTAGCGTTATCAAAAATCGTGACCACCCTTTATCGAAACGCAGACTGGCTAAGCAAACAATAAAAGTAACGATGATAAAGACTTGAAGAATGTGGTCTATCACGCCTTGTCCTACAATTTCGGCTAATGCAGAACTGATAAGCAGTGCTACTAACGCCACAGTGAGATAGAAAAAGTTATTGTCCTCATTAATCTTTTTTAATCGCTTTCCCATTTCCATCCTCATCCCTCTCTATTGATCACTTTGTTCCATCACCATAATTGATGCTGACAACCCGAACCTTAGATGCACGCCTTCAGGTAACTCGTCTAACGACACTCGAACAGGAATGCGTTGAGCGAGGCGAATCCATTGGAAGACTGGATTGACGTTGGGCAATAGGTTATAACCGACGGTCCCGTCTTTAGGCGCAATACCCCAGCCGATTGAGTCGACAGTGGCGTCGATAGGTTCGTCTGGATGGGACATGAGGGTCACTTTAGCTTGGCGACCTGGTTGTATTTGCGGTAACTGGTTCTCTCTAAAGAAGCCAAATACCCAAAAACTGTTCTCATCAATCAAGGCAATCAAAGGTTGGTTTGCGACGGCCTGTGTTCCTTCTCGGATATCAAGGTTGGAGACATAGCCATCCACCGAGGCGACGACGCGCGTATAGCTCAGATTGAGGCGAGCCGCCTTTAATTGTTCCTCTGAGGCTTTGATTTGCAGCAGTGACTCTTGATAGCAATTTCGCGACGAATGAGATCTTTATGAGAAACAGCACCTTTGTCCTTCTTGCGAATGTCGAGCAGACGGTCGTACTCGATCTTCTTTCCCTTTGAACTGATGATAGCGCGTTGCAAAGCCACTTCGGCTTGAGCTAGGGCAACTTGATAGGTCTCAGGGTCGATTTCAAACAATAGGTCGCCTCGTTTGACTTGCTGGTTGTCAACAATAGCCACTTTGATAATGGGACCTGAGACTCTAGGTGCAACCTTGATGATATTCGCTCTAACTTGTCCGTCGCGCGTCCATGGGTTGTTAAAGTAGTCTTGATACTTCTGATACCCAAACCACCCAGCGCCACCAAGGATCATCAGGTTTAGGATAATAATGAGAGATTTTTTCATGGTGACGGACTCCTAAAACCTTAAGTAGAAATGGTCGATAGCAACGACATACAACACGAGGATTGCTAAGAATGTGAGCGAGGGAAAGCGACGAATCTCGATAGTTTCACCTTGTTAAGGAACACGACCGTTATCCACGTCGCAATCAGTGCGAGAATCAGGACTAACACCAAAGGAGAAAAGTAAATAATCTCCCCACGACATTTCATGTGGCATCTATTTATCCTCCTTATCTGTGACTGATGTTTTGGCACCTGTGCGTAGCGTTAATGAGGGTAGCGCAACATTTTCTTGCTGTAATTGGTCACTCCAATCGGTGCGCTTGTTCATCTGTTCGACATGCTCTGGAGACACAAACGCTTTTCCTGAGTTAATTTGCCAACCGCCACCTAGTGACTTGTACAAGGCGACAACTTGGTTAGCGACGTTTCCTTTAATTTGAGCGTAACTGTCTTCGCTTCGAGTCATTTTTTCGACGGAGTTCAATAAACGCTCAAATGAGATTTGTCCGTTCTCATACTGAGTGAGCGAGATATTAAACGCGCGAACTGAGGCGTTTACTGACTCTAAGCGCAGGGATTTTTGTTCTCGATACAAATCGTAGGCTTCCATTGCATTCGTCACCTCTTGAACCGCTTGTAGTAC
>ASHK01000711.1 GCA_000695745.1 Vibrio madracius
GGTGTGAGTCCGACGATGCCTGAATCGTTAGCGCGTTCTAAAGCAACGATTGAAGCCACGTTGAATCAAGCGCGATTCGACGGCAAGCGAGTGGTGGACAATGAGCTAAATCTCAAACTCGATACTGCTGATGTGCGCCGCTTTTCCATTCCAGGACTCAACGTGCATCGTATGAGCGAAAGAGCTGAGCAAGTTCGATTGGATTTTCCAAGTGGTGGCTCAGTTGTGTTGCAGTTTGATGGTCAATCTGATGGTGTGCGCACAGTGAAACAGCTGGATCGCAGTTTAATTCCAATGGGGATGCGTGCTTCTTTGTCGCCAGATGGGAGCATTCTGTTCGATGTTCATGAATCGGCGTATGCTGCCATGCAACAAAAAGTGCTAGTCACAGGGCAAGGGCATCGCTTTCCTGCTGGGCAAGCCAATGCCTTCAATATTCAATCTGAACCTGATGGTATGGCTGAGCTAAAATTCGACTTAGCATCGCGAGATGGCATCAAACAGTCCATTGCGAAGGTCAACCAGCACTTGCATCAAGCGCAAGTGAGCTTAAACGAAAGCCAGACAGTTTCAAGCGCAACTGAACACCCAAATGACACGCATTCAAAACCAATCGAACGTGCCATCCTCTGAACAAGTTACTCAAAAACTCAATGACTTTACTCAGCTTTCTCAAGACTTTACTACCACGTTTAAGGCTCTCAACGCACAAGCGAATGTGCGTCGTCATACTGTAGTAGCCTTGCTTAAATAATCCCTTCGAAAAGCCTCGGAAACAAATCATTATCCTCAGGGATGTGAGACCTTGTCGCTGCCCGTGAAACCAGAACGGGCACGGCGGTATCCTGCGTCTTGCAATCTCAAATAGACCGTCATTTTCGTGACAGCGAAGAATTTATAATTTTCTTATCTAACTGAAAATTACAGGGTAAATCATGTTGTTTAGGTTTGCGATTCGCTGTGTGAGATTCCCTTTTTCAAGGGAATGACGAACGTTTTTTTGAGGTATGGCACCTGAGGTAAATGACTTACTAAATAGGGTTTAAGTCACACCAGA
>ASHK01000712.1 GCA_000695745.1 Vibrio madracius
ATAAGCCATGACAATCTGAGCAACTCTAAATTTTTTACTCCTAATATATTGATTACTAGGAGCTAAGCTCTAGATTGTTGTTATAACTACTAGTGATGAGTATAGCGGTATGCAACACCACAGGCTAGTTAAAGCAACAATCTAGGCCGATATTTATTAATCACTATGACTATATGTTATAGACATTAGTATTGTTGATTAATAGATACCTCTACTGTGTCACCAAGTTTCGCTGGTTGACTTTCACCAAACCAATCCCCGTCTCGAGTGGCAACATTACCATCACTATCGATGCGAACCCTTACGATTAGACCATCTAAACTGGACAGTTTACGACCTTCCATCATGCTGTTGTTGTCGTCCAATACCACAGTGCGAGGGAATGAACCCAGAGGATAGCGTGCTGCCGCAACTGGCATAGGTGAGCCATCTGCTGGATGAACTGATACTATTAGCGCTGCGTCTTGTGGTACACGAACTTCTGGGTCGAGTGAAATGGTGACTGCAATAGACTTACCCTCAACGATAGGTTCGCCCATGCGAGCTTTCGCACTTTCAATACTGCGTGACAACATTTCATAACGACTGTCTTCAGGCCCAATCATCTTTTGCATGATAGACCAATAACGAATCGCACCAGGGAAGTCCTCACGTTCAAACGCATCAAAAGCGAGTAGCGAGAATACGCGAAGATCGACGTACTCTTCCTGAATCAAGCTCGTAAGTAAACCTCTCGCTCGATTATTGTCCATTTCGTCTTGCGACATCATCAATGCTTGAGCATAACCCAGTTTAACGTCGGCATCGTTTGGCGTTAAGCGATACGCTTTTTCCATGGCGTCGGTCGCCGTGGTGACATCACGGTTTGCTAACGCGATTCGTCCAAGCAACAACCAACCTGTCGCATCATCTTTTTGGTAATGCAAACGAGTACGCAGTGCCAACGTGAGATCTTGCATTTCGTCTTCTGTCATTGGCTCTGCCGAGCCTGCCATTTAGCTTTTTCGACAGTTCCGGAAGGTTAGCGGTAACTTCTTGCCAGTTTTTTACTTTCGTTGCGCCACCAAAATGCATATACATGCCGTAGGTAAGAATGACAACCAAGGCCACAGAAGGAACAAGAATCGCCATTGGCGAAATGTTAACGTTGTCCTTCTGAGCTTTCTGCTGAGGAATGTCATCGAGTAATGACTGTTTTAGATCATCGATAAGGTCTTGTTGGTTCTCCACCAAACCCTCTTCGTTTTCCACTTCCAACTCTGAGAGACGGTCTTTGTAGAATGCCTTGTTCAGTTCATCGCGAAGTTGTTCATCATTGTTTGCTTTCTTGCTATTCAGCGTGATTGCCAATAGAGCGATAGCAACGAGAACGAGAACGACGGTTGATATCCAAAAAAGTGTCATTACTGCTTATCTCCAGTCTCTTTTTCATCTAGCAGAGCTTTAAGCTGAGCTTCTTTCTCTTCACTCCACTCGCTGCCGGCTTGTTCCGCTTGCTTAACGCGGTTTTGCGGCTGCGTACCACAATCAGGCCAAACCGAATATCACTACAAATAAAGGGCCAACCCAAAGAATTGCAGTGGCGAATGT
>ASHK01000713.1 GCA_000695745.1 Vibrio madracius
ACAATTTGGGCATTAAGGGTAGCGGCCAGTGGCTCTGTTCCACCAACATGGTCAAGATGGCCATGTGTCAATACGAGCTGTTCCACCTCAACGCCAAGTTCTTTAATCAACATTTCCAGCTGTTTTACATCACCGCCGGGATCAACCACCACCCCTTTCATGGTCTCATCACACCAAACAATCGAGCAATTTTGGGCAAATGAAGTGACAGGCACTACTTGATATTGAAGACTCATCATACATCCTATTAATTTTGCAATTAGCAGGACTATGACATCACACTCACGGAATGACAAGTGCTACCAATTCCGCACAGGGCCCGTATCAATATGCACAAACTGACTTTTAGGGTAATACCCAACCCCACCTGATTGAATCGCTAACGCCGCTTCGTGAACATGACTTAGTTTCACGCCCTCCAATCTAAAATCTATTGCTTGGCCCAGCATATGACGGCTTTTCTTTGCCACCCCGCTCGATCGCGCACGCAGCGCCGCGTTGGTTTCTGGGGAACGATATCCAGAGATGACCAGTACTTCAGACTTTACCCCTAATAAGTTCTGAATTTCCGATAACTGATCAAATAGGCGCTTATCCATGCTATGGATTTCATTACGTCGATGATCTCGACACAGCGTATTGAGGCGAGCAAGCTCCGCTTGAATATACTGAGCCCCATCAAAATAACAGGTCTCCAGACTTTCACCTGTATGTAAGTTATTCAGAGCCAATGTTCTTGGCGCAGTTGACGGTGTGGCAAAAGATAGAGACGGCACCAGTGTTGCGGTCGCGCCACATAAAGCGAGTTTAAGGGCGTCTCGTCTGGAGATGTTGATTTGATTCATACTACTAAGCGAAAGGGAACAACAGAATTGCGGCGCAAGATACGTGTTTACTGCACGTATTACAAATCGGATAACAACCAAGAGGCTGCTATTACCTTGACAATTATTGGTTACCCTTTGACCGGAAAGCGATTTTTATATTGTTCAAATTTGTGTCAATTTTTTGATAACGCCGCACTGTCGATACTTTCTCGCTTCGCATCGTAGCGATAAACATCGCCACGGAAATGTGCCTTTCCATCAGCCATCCAAGCGGTCTGATAAATGATATGAACGGGAATACGTTGTTTGAGTGCAATCGCTTTGTTTGGGCGTTCAGTTGCAACGTCTTGCAACGTTTTTCCTTGGGCTTCAAGCAGCACTTGAGCAAACTGATCGGCATGCTCAACCCTCACACAACCAGAGCTAAACGCACGCAAGCTTTCATCAAACAAATGTTTACTGGGCGTGTCATGCAAAAAGATCGCTTGGGCGTTAGGGGTGTTGAACTTATATTGTCCGAGAGCATTTAGTTCACCAGCTTGCTGGCGCATACGATAAGGGAAACGTCGAGCATTAACTTGTTGCCAATCGATCATGGTAGGGTCAATCGTGACTTGGTTGTTCCAACCTTCGAGGATTTCGATTCGCTGTGCGAACAAATAGGTAGGATTTCTTTTCACTTTCGGAATGATATCTTTGACCATGATTTTCCACGGTACATTCCAGGTCGGATTTAGGATAAGCGAATCCATTTTTGTCTCAAGTAGTGGTGTTTGGCGCGACGCTCTACCGACAATAACACGCGACTCAAATCGTTCTTCCCCGTCGTCCCAATATTGAAGCTGAAAGCTTGGCACATTCACCAAGATGATATTATCCCGTTGCTGCGGCCACAGGCGAGATCGCTCGGAGTTAAGCGCTAAGATCCGTCAATTTATCGGATGCGGATTTATTCAACCACTCAATCGTATTAGGACCAATAATACCGTCATCGTTTAAACCATAAATGGTTTGGAACTGCCTTATAGCAAGTTCAAGTGACTCATCGAAGACACGATCCTCTCTTGCCGCAACAAAAATGTTCGATTCTGACAATCGCTCCAACAGTACAGAGTAAGAAGCGTCTGGAAAACTGTCTCCAAGCCGTTTAAGGCCAAACTGCTCATAGTCTACATTCGTCATCTGCGATTTAGAGACAAGATCAATGTAGGCGTTTTCAAACCCGTCTTGTTTAAGCATAGGAGATGCGAATGACGTGATATATCTAAGTTCATTCCCCGCCTCAAATGCTTTCACCATTAAATCAACTTCTGTCGCCGAAGGGCGAGAAAGATGGCTCAACCAAATTCTGTGGTAAACAGCCACTCCCTACCTTTGTCCTGAGATTCAGCCACATAACTTAGGTAGAGCAAAAAGGTATCGGTTGCCACCTTATCGTATTGATTCATGTCGCCTTGTTGGTAATGCTGTTGCAGCTGTTCCACTCTGGATTGGAATAACGGACTAAAGCCAGCAAGCCTCATAATATCCAGTTGCAGATTCAATTGAGCGTTGAGCTCGTTTTCGGTCCAGAGGGACTCCACGCCTAATCGAGAGTATAGGTAGTCAACCAATGAGGGATAGAGCAAACCGTTTTGATGATCCTCGACCGTGTTACCGGATGCGGTCATTGCGGCGACGTGTCTTGTTCGAGAACTGGCTTGATATGTTTGACAGAATAAGAAGTTAGCCCTGTTGAACCTGAGACAAGCTGATCCGGCGCTGCGACCACCATACTGGTCAACGCAAAGGAGAGCCAACCGACACACAATGAGAGCCGTCTGTTTTGCATTTGCCAAACTCCTTTCCAACAAGGATCTTAAGTATGGCAGAAATCACACTGTCAACATGATAAATTTACGCTAAACCAGCTACCGTCTCATTTATGTGATTGCACTCCAGTGATTATCCCATTGAATACCAGAGTAAAAGCGTTTTTTTTGCAAATTTGGCTAATTTGAACGACCTGACCAACACCTGAACTCACATGGAAATCGCCGTTTCTCACCACCACGCCTGATGCATCTGGAAGTGCATTGATTTCGAGCAGCGCTCGAGTTGCTTTGTCCCAAATGCCGTAACAGCTGCCACGAGGAGATGTGGCTAGAATGTGCGTCTCTGTTGCAGCAATGCTTGCAATGTAGTGGTTAAATCTCGCCCATTGCTCGGGCTCTCCCCCCAACTCTTGCATCACGCCGCCTCGTTGATGAATCGCTACGAGCGGCACATAATCATCAGGTTCACCTCGGTATTGTTGTCCCGTCAGTACCGTTTTATCACCATCATGAGCAAGGTGCCGAATACTCTTGTGATGATCACTCAGCGTCGCTTGTTCTAATAATTCACCATGGGGAGACAGGTAACTCAAGCTTGGTTGCATGGTCGCAAGATTTTGTGGTCGTCGACCATTGGTATGGACACCGCCTACACCGACAGCCAACGAATCGTCTGCCATCACAATCACTTCGTGGGTCCCAACCCAAAATCGGTAAATTCCTCTACTTTTTGATAGTCATTGTTCACATCATAGACCCCCACAATGCCTTGACTGCTTGAACGTTCGCCTTCCGTTGCATACAACCAGCGACCATCATTAGAATAAACACCATGCCCATAAAAATGTCGGTTATCTGGTGCTAGAATGAGCTTCTTCATTGTTCCTTCAAGATAGTCGAACACCATCGCATAACTTCCGGGCCGACGAGCAAACATCACTGCATGATGAGAGTGTGGCGATACCGCGATACCGTGCCCACGAGCGGGGAGAGGTAACCTATGTATAGCGGTCGCGTTTTCGCTGGAGACGATAACTTCGTAGTCCCCTTTACTGCGAACCGATCCCCCTATCAAGGTTTCCTTAGTGTGGGTTGTCGTGGATGCGCAAGCCGTTAATAAAGAAGGCGACATCGCAGTGATGCCAGCCCACTTGGTGAAGTTGCGTCTAGAAATATTAATCGCCATCA
>ASHK01000714.1 GCA_000695745.1 Vibrio madracius
TGCTCAGACGAGTAGCTGTACATGTCATGCAGACTTGGATTACTTACCTATTGGATGAGTAAGCTTCCAGCCAAAGAAAAGTGGAATAACATTGCGTATGCCATGATCATCGGTGGAGCCGTTGGTAACGTGTTTGATCGTGTCGTCCATGGTTTTGTTGTTGATTATCTGGACTTTTATTGGGGTACATACCACTGGCCCGCCTTCAATCTCGCTGATATGGCGATCTGCATCGGGGCTGGCATGATTATTATTGACAGCTTTCGCAACAAAGATGCCAAATAATAAATGAGAATAACCCTAAGCGCTGTGCGTTGATATGCACGGCGCTTTTTTATATAACAATAGCGATAATGATACGATAAATAGCAAAGGGCATTTACGACCCGTTGTAAGCAAAGGAAGCAGTAACGTGAGCAAAATTTCCCAAGATAGTGCGGTCACTCTACATTTCACCATTAAACTGAAAGACGGTTCGATCGCGGATAGCACCCATAACATGGGTAAGCCTGCGAAATTTATTATTGGTGATGGCAGTTTAAGTGAAAACTTTGAAAGTTGTTTGATTGGCTTATCGGTTAACGACAACAAAGCGATTGAGCTTAAAGCGGAAGACGCCTTTGGTCTGCCGAATCCAGACAATGTTCATCATATGGATAGAGCAAAGTTTGTGGGTGACTCTGAAGTGGAAGTCGGTACAATAATGGCCTTTTCTGGCCTGATGGTATGGAAATTCCCGGTATTATTACCGAAATTGCGGGAGATTCGGTAACGGTAGATTTTAATCACCCGTTAGCTGGACAAGACGTGACATTCGAAGTAGAAATTCTCGAAGTAGAATAATAAGCACAGTAAGTAGAAGCGGTTCATCAATGAGTAATGAAATGAAGATTAAACTAGCAAACCCACGAGGCTTTTGCGCCGGTGTAGACAGAGCAATCAGTATCGTGGAACGTGCGTTAGAAATGTACCAACCGCCGATTTATGTTCGTCATGAAGTGGTTCACAACCGATTCGTGGTCGAAGGGCTAAAACAGCGTGGTGCGATCTTTGTGGAAGAACTCAGTGAAGTGCCAGACGACAACATTGTGATATTTTCTGCTCATGGTGTGTCACAAGCGGTTCGCACAGAGGCGAAACGACGTGATTTGACTGTGTTCGACGCGACGTGCCCATTAGTGACAAAAGTTCATATGGAAGTGGCTCGTGCGAGTCGCAAAAATATGGAAGTCGTATTGATAGGTCACGCTGGTCACCCTGAAGTGGAAGGCACGATGGGCCAATATTCGAGTGATACCGGAGGTATGTATCTGGTCGAGCGACCAGAAGACGTGCCATTGCTCGAGGTAAAAGACCCAAGCAATCTACACTATGTGAGCCAAACGACGCTGTCGGTCGATGAAACCGCAGATGTTATTGATAAATTGCGTGAGGTGTTTCCTGATATTCAAGGTCCTCGTAAAGATGATATCTGCTATGCAACCCAAAATCGCCAAGACGCCGTTCGTGAACTCGCACAAGCTGTCGATGTGATGGTGGTCGTCGGTTCCACAAACTCATCGAATTCAACACGCCTTAAGAGTTGGCAGAGAAACTAGGCACGCCAGCCTACCTAACGGATACTCCGGACTTAATTGAGGCCTCGTGGTTTGAAGCTAAAGGCTTAGTCGGGGTCACCGCAGGTGCTTCAGCACCCGAAGAGCTTGTAAATCAAATCATTGATAAAATTAAAGCACTAGGTGCCAGTGATGTTGAAGAAGTGTTAGGTCGAGAAGAAAATATGTTCTTTGAAGTGCCAAGAGAACTGCAAATAAAACAAGTTGATTAGATCTAGAACGCCGCAATATGATGCGGCGTTTTTTATTAAGTACTGACGATGCTGTTGATGATTTATAAATCCTTGCGCAAAGATTAAGAAAGGTAAAAAATCGTTTCAACCAAGATAATCACCTTTACTCACTGATGAATTTTGGTATCCTAGCGCCGCTATCGAATCGATAGCTTTTTCGGAGATAACTATGAACAATACCGACCATCCTCCTAGTATCAAGGGAGAAAAGTAACAACTCGTCGGTAATTGCGATCTTCGTGCCTACCTTCGAGGTAGGATTCCTTTCCTTTTAATAACTTATCGTTATTTTTCTCCTTGTTGCTATTCGTTAAGACGCCTTCATTTTTATGCAAGGCGAGTGTTTTGACGTTTGATGGTCGTTACCAACGCTAATCGGGAGATTCGCCATGACGGTAATGAACAACACTTATATTGACAACGCAGCACTGTTTTCTGAAGAAGAAATCAATGCGGCAACTCAAGCATTCTTAAAATACGATACAACACAGCAGTTGAATCTACTGACAGTGATGCCAATCGATGAGGCGGTTGGTGTGCTACAACATTGTGCACTGGGGCAGGTGCAATATTTAATTGAGCAACTGGATCAGCAGGGTCATGATAGGCGCGCTCGACATTATGCTCACCAGTTGGGACTGATTCACTCGGAAGCAGAAACAACGGGCGGTTATTTAACGACGGGCGTTTTGGACCATGTAAAACAACGTATAGGTTGGATCATTACGTTGGCACTACTCGGTATCGTCTCAGGCCTTATCATCGCTCAGTATGAGGATACACTGAGTCAGTTGGTGTTATTAGCAGTCTATATGCCGGTTATTGCCGCAGCGGGTGGTAATACAGGCACTCAGGCGGCCACTTTGGTCATTCGAGCCTTAGCGACAGGAGAACTGCGCAAAAGACAATGGTTAGAAGTGCTCTGGAAAGAAAGCCGTGTTGCTGTGTGTCTGGCGGCGGCTGTAGCACTGGTGATGATTGGTCGCATTCTTGTTTTTGGCGACGTCAGTGCCGCTGGTGGTTTTGATATTCATTTGATTGCAATGGCCATTGCGGTGGCATTGTTTATCCAAGTGACTGTCTCGACCACACTCGGAGGCGTACTACCAATCATTGCTCGATTCTTTAAACTCGATCCTGCGGTACTAGTAAGCCCTGTACTGGCATCGATTGTTGATATATCGGGAATGTGGATTTATTTTACGGTCGTTAACCATTTCTTAGGTTTATCTTAATACCGAGAATGTCAGAAGAAAACGAAGCGCAGCTACGGCTGCGCTTTATTTTTGGAACGTCCCAAAGAGTAGCTGTAATCGACTATTTGGCGGTAGTAACTCTGTTCAAACTGCGTTAAAGGTGAAATGGTTGGCTTTTTCGCTTTCGATTTTTGAGGGTGATAGTCGGTGATAAATTGGACAAACAAGCTCTCTGGCTTGCCCTTATCATTTAGGCCGTATCCCATCATATTGTAGGTCCCAAATAATGAACCACTCTTCGCGATAAGTGCACCTTTAATCGGCGTTTTTCTCATACTAGAGCGGTACTTTAATGTCCCGTTACTGCCGGACACCGGCATAAGTTTGATAAGTTTTAACGTGTTGTCATTGTTATAAATGTAGCGTAGGACTTGCTGCATTTGAGCCGCCGTCAAACGATTATTGCGCGATAACCCAGAACCATCCTCTAGAACGGCAGATTGAATATCGATACCTGCTTTAGTGGCTAAGATCTCTTTAATTGCCGCTGTACCGTTGTTAAAGGAGCCTGCCTGTCCATAATAGCGAGCACCGAGCGTTTTGGTGATATTGTCAGCGTAAAGGTTATTTGAGTCCTGAAGCATTACTGCCAACAATTCTGGTAGTGGCTTTGAACGTTGAATGAATAATGGTCGCTCATTATCGAGTTGAGGGTTGCCTATCTTTATCTCACCCTTAAGACTCATCCCTAAACGATTCAGCTCTGATTTTATTACCTCTGAGGTAAACAGCTCGGGTGAAGCAACGGCAAACTTGAGTGGTAAAGGCGCGCTTCTATTCACCACACAACCGTCAATAGAGTAGTGGTTCTTGCTATCAAACTGCAGTTCTAGATCACAATGAGCTTGTTCTTGGTCTTGCTTAGAAACACTAGTGGCAGAGGTTGAAACAGTAATGGCTGATAGGCCGGAACATTGACCCGAGT
>ASHK01000715.1 GCA_000695745.1 Vibrio madracius
GGCGGCCCTATTGCTTATGCAGGTGAAATCTCTCCCGTGTTTGGTTTTCAAACGGGTGTTCTTTATTACCATGCTAACTGGATCGGTAATTTAGCGATTGCGATTACAGGTGTCTCTTACCTTTCGGTATTTTTCCCAGTTCTTAATAATCCAATTCCAGCGGGTATTGCTACTATCGCCTCAGTGTGGATATTCACGATGGTGAACCTACTTGGTGGTAGCTGGGTAAGCCGTCTATGTACTTTGGGCCTAGTGCTTATTCTTATTCCAGTTCTTGGTACGGCGCTCTTTGGTTGGACGCACTTCGAACCTACGCTGTACAGCCAAAACTGGAATGTCTCTGCAGGCAGTGACAGTCATGCAGTCATCGCTGCAGTTCTGATTTGTCTTTGGTCTTTTGTGGGTGTTGAATCGGCAGCAGTGTCTTCAGGGATGGTAGACAACCCTAAACGCACTGTTCCATTAGCCACGATGTTAGGTACTGCCATTGCTGGTGCAATTTATATCGTGTCTACTCAAATGATCAGCGGTATGTTCCCTGCGTCTGAAGTCGCTGCGTCTGGTGCTCCATTTGCGCTGGCAACGACAGAAATCTTCGGTCAATGGACTGCGCCTTTTGTCGCTGCTTTCACTGCACTGGCTTGTTTTACCTCTCTCGGCTCTTGGATGATGCTGGTAGGTGAAGCGGGTAAACGTGCAGCCAACGACGGAAACTTCCCAAAAATCTATGGTGAAGTCGATAAAAATGGTGTGCCAAGAAAAGGTCTTATTTTAGCTTCCATCAAAATGACAGCGTTAATGTGTGTACTAATGGTGTTCAGCTCAAAAACTGCTCATGCCGCCGATCTGTTTAACCAACTGACTACTGATGCCGTACTGCTAACGATGCTGCCTTATTTCTACTCCAGCATTAACTTGATTCGTTTTGAAGGCATGACGACTCGCAATGGTTTTGTCATGTTCTTCTCTGGTATCGCCTGCTTGTTCTGCATGGTGGCACTGGCGGGTGCAGAAGGTACGACATTAACAGCCACCTTCATCATGTCACTCATTATCTTGATGTTCTACAGCAAAAAAGCGGGTTTAGCTCAGTATATGGAGCAACACCCTAACGAATTGCCTTCGCAACAAGCGAGTCATTAATTCTTCGCTGGTGCGAAGTGCACCAGCCCACTTATTCCTAGGCGCTCAATTTACTCACTGTCTTTGGCAGGGAGCGCCCTCATTCACCTTGGAGATGTCCAAATGAATATTTTTGCAATCCTTAACCACATGGGTGTGTTCTTCAAAGAAGAGCCAGTTCGTCAACTGCACGCTGCGCTAGAGAAAGCAGGCTATGACGTAGTTTATCCAGTTGACGACAAAGACCTAATTAAATTGATTGAAATGAATCCCCGCGTCTGTGGCGTGTTGTTTGACTGGGATAAATACTCACTTAATCTATGTGAGCGCATCAGTGCGGTAAATGAAAAACTGCCTGTACATGCATTTGCCAATGACCAATCTACGTTGGATATTTCACTGACTGATCTACGTTTGAATGTCAGTTTCTTTGAGTACGCTTTAGGTATGGCGGACGATATTGTCATTAAAGTGAATCAAGCAACGGAAGCGTATAAAAACGCTATTATGCCGCCATTCACTAAAGCGTTATTCAAATATGTTGAAGAAGGAAAATATACTTTCTGTACTCCAGGTCATATGGGAGGTACTGCTTTCCAAAAAAGTCCTGCAGGGAGCATTTTCTACGACTTTTATGGTCCAAATACCTTCAAAGCCGATGTCTCTATTTCTATGCCTGAACTTGGGTCGCTGCTTGATCACTCTGGTCCTCACAAAGAGGCAGAAGAGTATATTGCGAGAACGTTTAACGCCGATAGCTCTTACATTGTGACTAACGGTACATCCACATCGAACAAAATCGTTGGTATGTACTCAGCGCCAGCAGGCAGTACAGTGTTA
>ASHK01000716.1 GCA_000695745.1 Vibrio madracius
ATATCGCTTGCCACTCAGATTCAGTCACCGGCATCACCGACAGTCGGTTGCCTCTTTTTACCAACGGCATCTCCACTAACTCCGGCATGGTTTTTAGCACACTCAACGGCAACACGCGCTTAAACATTTCGACAAACTCAATGTCTACCATTAACCAGCGAGGATTATCGGGATCGGACTTCGCATCGTAATAATCGCTTTCAATATCAAACTGAAAATGATCGACGTAAGCCTCTTTGATGATCGTCGCCATACCGGCTACACCTATTTGCTTACATGATGAATGGTAAATCAAGACTGAGTCACCCACCTTCATCTCATCACGAATCATATTTCGAGCTTGATAGTTGCGAATACCATCCCAACAGGCTGTACCTTTGACACGTAATGTATCAATCGAAAATTCATCTGGCTCTGTTTTAAATAACCAATATGCCATAATGGTCCTTGTATCTGTGTTTCTTGTAACTTTGACTGACTAAGGAAGAGATTAATGAAAATGTCGCGTTTACCGCTCGCATTTGCTCCACTCATATTGCTTCAAGCGTGTTCTTCTTTCAACACTACTGATTCAAGCGAGGACAGTCAGGTTCCGCTAGCTGAATTGTCTCGCCCATCAACCATCACACCACAAACCTATGTGCTGAGAGGCCAAGCGGTTATCGGTCACGAGACACGCACTATTCAGCCATGTGGTAGCCAACATCAATATTGGCTTCAATTACCCAAAGCAGTGCAAGAAAAAGCCGAGCAGCTCACCCAAAGACCCTACCAACCCGTTTATGCTGAAGTCATCGGTTATTTAGAACCGCCAAGTCAACGTGGGTTTGATTCCGATTACACCGGTCGTTTTGTCGTGAAACAGGTCAATATGCTTACTGCAGAAAGCCCAAAGCGCTGCGAGCAGCCACTTCGGTCTACGCAAGTATTGGGGAACGAACCGTTTTGGTCATTAAAGTTTGATAATGCACAGCAAGCGAGCTTTACCTTACTGGGTGAAGGTAAACAAACGCTTGATCTGACAAATACGACCATAACCCAGAGTACGCGTCGCTATGAATTTGATAATGCCAACCTACAAATGAGCAGCAAG
>ASHK01000717.1 GCA_000695745.1 Vibrio madracius
GTAATACAGCTCATTACCTTTTGGGGCACCGAACGATTTAAATGCCAATAGGCCTGTTGCTTGAGCCATCGCTTCTAAAATCAACACGCCCGGAAAAACAGGTAGTTGTGGGAAATGCCCGGTAAATTGTGGTTCATTTACAGACACGTTTTTAATAGCGGTTAGATACTTTTCTTCTTGATAATCGGTAACGCGATCGATCAACAGAAACGGATAGCGATGAGGAAGCAGTTCCTGGATCTCAGTGATTGTCATTGTTTTTGTATCAGTACTCAAAGTAAAAATCCTATTATCAATTCTTTGTATAACTAGAGGCATTATATACCAAATGCCACTCAGTGTCAGCGTGAGGGAGCCAATGCTCGACCGCACGTTATCTGGCACACATAAAAAGACTCGCCTTAAGCGAGCCTTCGTTGTTAAGCTACAGAAACTAGTCTTCTGTTTGCTCGAGCAGTTTTTCAACCGCCTTGAGGCGCTTATTCATCTCGTCGATGCGATGAACCCGAGTTGCGGTTTTACGCCACTCTTTGTTGGTTTGAAGCGGAATGCCCGATGAATAGATACCTTTCTCAGGTAAGCTACGCATAACCATTCCCATACCAGTAACAATAACACCGTCAGCGATTTCAATATGCCCATTAAGCACACTTGCACCACCGATTTGGCAGTATTTACCGATTTTGGTACTTCCAGCGACAATAGTACCACCGGCCATCGCTGTGCCATATCCGATGTGCACGTTATGGGCAATTTGCATTTGGTTATCGATAATTACATTATCTTCAATAATGGTATCGTCTAGAGCACCGCGATCAATAGTGGTACAAGCACCAATTTCTACACGATTACCGATTCGAACGGTTCCAACTTGAGGAATTTTGATCCATTCGCCTTTTTCATTGGCGTAACCAAAACCATCAGAACCGATTACGGTACTTGATTGCACTAAACAATCATCACCTAGGATCACACCATGATAAATCGATACATTCGCCCAAAGCTTAGTATTGCGACCTAACTTAGCGCCTTGACCGATAAAGCAGCCAGCACCAACGACGACGTTGTCGCCAAGCTCTGCGCCGGATTCAATAACAGCATTGGCACCGATGGACACATTCTGACCCAATTTAGCGTCTGACGACACAACCGCGCTAGGCGCGATTCCTGTCGACGCTGGAGAAGGCGTTGTGTCTAATGCTTGAGCAACCTTAGCGTAGGCAACATAAGGATCCGCCACCACGAGCGCATTGGTTTTACAATGCGCTAACTCACTGGTTTTCACCATGATGGCCGATGCTTTACATTCACCAAGATGCTTCGCGTATTTCGCATTAGTGAGGAAGGTAATCTGTCCGTCACTCGCGCTATTCATAGGTGCTACCGCGCTGATTAGCGTCGTCTCATCACCATGGATTTCACCACCAGTGATCTCGGCTAATTGCGCTAACGTCAATGCTGTCATGTCTATCCTACTGCAATACTTTATTTTAGTGAGTCGATAACTTGTTTAGAGATATTGAACTCTTCTTTTGCATAACCCACCGCTTGAATATCGATGATCATGTCGTAGCCTTCTTTTTTCGCTACTTTTTCAACAGCTTCTTGAATTGTCTTGAACAGTTTTTGTTTTTTCTTCTGCTTCACGACGTTGGCTTTCTTTCTCTAGTGCTTGGCCTTTGATCTTGTACTTACTGTCTAGCTGACCAATTTCGATACGTAGCTTCTCGATTTCATCTTTGCCTAGTAGCTCGCCATCGCGTTGAAGTTTTTCCATTTTCTTAGCAGCATCTGCTTGAATAGCTTGCAGTTCGGCCGCTTTGTCTTTGAACTCTTTCTGTAATTTTTGCAGCGTTGCTTCACGCTGTGGAAGTGCTTGGAAAACTTGAAGCGTATTCACATAGCCAATTTTCTGAGCCGCTTCAGCTGCGTTTGCAAACAGTGAAGACGTAAGGATAACTAGGCCAAGTCCAGCCGCTTTCATTAATTTTTTCAAGGTCGATTCCTCTGTTCGTATAGAAACTATTTTCGTTACAAAATATATAGTTAGAAAGTATTACCAATTGTGAAGGTAAAGGCTTCTGTTTTATCGCCTTCAAATTTCTTAACTGGCGTTGCGAGTGAGAATACGAGAGGCCCCATCGGGGACATCCACTGTACTGCCACACCTACCGACGCTCGGTAATTCGACGGATCCGAGTAATCGTAATAATACTGTTGTCCAGGCATGTTAGGGTCTGGTGAAATATACGTAAACTCCGTATCCCACAAGCTTGCTGCATCGAAGAACACGCTAGTACGAATTTGGTTACGGAACTCATCCGAAGCAAATGGCGTAGGTACGATCAATTCGACACTTGCCAAAGCAACGGCGTTACCACCAACAGACTGTTCTGTCGCCGAATAACAT
>ASHK01000718.1 GCA_000695745.1 Vibrio madracius
TTCCAGCACCTTCGGTTCCCAGAGCCTCCGCCAATAGCAGCTGCTCCAGCACCCAAAGCAGCGGCCCTTCCCATATGCTTTATGGTGGTGCGTCCGGTACCTTCTACATTTTGCTCCTGTACTTGCTCACTTAATTGCTGACACTGATACATGTCTGCACTTGTATTTTTCTTGGTCAACACCTTTGGTATCTACGATGATGTTTTGTGCGAGTGCATTCCCCGTCACTAATAGAGTGAAGACGGCTGTCATGGCTGACTTTTTCATAGGAAGTTTCCTTTATCGTGTTTATTGCGCACATGATAGTGGGGAGTGAGCACTCAAAAATCAGCCAACAATAAAGCTTCGATAATAGGTTCTTTAAGAAGATAACATACAGATTATAGTTATAATAACTAGATAATATTTTGATAAAAACATGAGATAACCAACTGAATTAAAACAATAAAATGAAATATAGCAGAGTATAATCCATCCGTGATAATTTAATCGGCTCTCTGACATAGACTTTATCGCTGCTCAATACACATACAGGATAAAACATCTCTGCTTCCTCTTACTTTAACAACAGCGAATCTAAATACAGTCTTTCACAATACTTAAACTCGATTAATAAATTAACCAACAGCAAGCGAAAGAAATTGCACGCCACCTTCAAGTGCGAGTTAAAGATGTCTTAATTATGGATGGGAGGTTATCCAATAAAGATAAGCAACTGGAAAGTCATCATTATGACGAAGAGTGCTATTCTCAGTACATTGAAGAACAGTACTTTAAAGCAGAGCACAATAATTTTGCTGCACACCATGAAGAAAATGACTGGAAAAGTCATCGTTCTTCGGCACTAAAAGCAGCAATAAGCAAATTAGACGAACGCAGTAGAGATATCATTTTTCATCGGTGGCTAACCAATGAGAAAGCAACGTTAGCCGAATTAGCGCAAAAACATCGGCTCTCTGCAGAACGAATTCGCCAAATTGAGCGATTTACCTTAGCAAAACTCAAAACACTTTTAGGCCATCGACCAGAGTTAACACGATAGCAGAGTAACCGTGAATAACTTGCGCCTGAGTAATAACTGGGAGTCGGTACACACAGAATAAAGCGATTGTAACACTACTTTTCAACACAACTAACGTCATGATAGTTAGTGCTTTATTTTTATTTTATCTTGTTGATAGATTATTTACTTCTAGATGATGCCCTGAGCCTAGAGGAGCGTTACACTCTCTCACGTACTGAAATAGGTTGAGAGCCATCACTGAGTAGCGGTGATTTCTGCTCAGTGATGGTTTCTCTTTCCTAATCCGCTACTGAGTCACAGCGTTCTAACTCGGTGTTGAATCGCTGAATGAACTTACCTGTGTTGATAAATTTAGTAAACACCATGATCCCTTCGTCTTCACTAATAAAAAACTCTAATACATCTCCCTTAATATCCAATGGAAGATCGCTGTTAAATGAAGCATCAAGCAGTACGCCATACAACACTGTTGATAGCGTCGTGTTTAAATAATTCGCCTTTTTTTCAGGGTCGAGAGCATTCTCATATTCTAACTGGAGTGCTTGAGCATCAACAGAGTCATTGATATACAATGCCCTCCAACCGTTTTTGCGCTTAATTACAAACGATGGTTTGCCAAATTCAGTTTCAATTGACGAGAGGATCATTTCGTTACTTTTGTCTTGTAGCTTAACTAAGCCAGAGACATCCATCAAAGCGCTATCTTCGTACAATCGGAATCCTAGTCTAACGACGCCTTTAGTTAGCTCTTGTACTGGTTGATTGTTGTACGATGTGATTCCAAAAATAGGAAATGGATTAAGATCATTTGGGAACTGGTTGAAGTCTGTGAGAGAAGTAATTTGACGCAGAGGCTGAGAACAAGACACTATATTGTCGGTTTGGAACAAACTAGCTGGACCAACAAAGCCATCATCATACCCTCGACTAAACTCAAACTGATTTTGTTTCATCTCGACGATAAGCCCCTGTTTACTCATAGATTTTTCAAAATCGTCAATATCAAGATGAAGGTTGTTAACTGAAACATCTGTAACATTACTCCCTGTTAATTTAATTTCATCTGATAGTGCGTTAAATGAAATTAATGCGGACAAAATACTAAAGACTAATGTGGCTCGATTCATCGTTTTACCCTAGGTTCAATTCATGGTTGACAGTTTTCCAAAATCAGCTTCGAAGTATAATTCATTACCCCTATTAATGTGTACGTAGCGTCATCGTTGAATACGAAAACAATAAAATTCGTCACTGAACAAAGTAACCATAAGGCACTATGAACGTACAAATTACACGTAGCATCAATAACTAATCCTCTAGAAAAAGACACCCTAAGAATAGCTTCAATTCTTTTACTCTGACAATTTTTCCACCACGAATCGACGTTGCTGGTCTAGTCAGCTCAAAGTACAACAACCCAATGTATCAACATTCGCTCACCATACTTGTTGCTTCGGTGGCTACCCAGTTTTAGCTCTTCTATGAATTGTTTACTTCTAGTGATATCCCGGGATTAGAACGGCGTTACCATCTCTCCCGTACTGAGAGCCATCGCTGAGTCGCGGGGATTTCTGCTTATTGATGGGTTAATACCTTTCCTTTGTCATCCCCCTTGTTTGCCTGATACTGACCTTTATTCGAAGTAGTGTTATTATCCCAAACTGTCAAAACCATACGCGCTTTGGAGGAATTTGATGATTGTTGTGCATACCCACTTGGTAAAGTTGGCTAGGTAAAGCTCGATACGCAGTAAATCACCTTCTCATTTGACGATGAGATACCATACTTTACCCGGTGTTCTTTTACCGGGGTCATAGTGCAGCCTGCACCACACTTACATCAGTAAGTACCTGACCCTATTTAAAATTACATATTTTGTATATTTTTAGGTACTAACATGAGCTCTATTTTTACCCACCCAATCTCACTAAACGAACTAGGTTGGAAAACCTTCTTTCAACAGCAACTGACATTAGATGAATACGACGGTATCGTCCTTGGCCGTATTATCGCGCATCATCGCAGTGGATATGTCGTCTGCACCGAACAACAAGAGTTCCATCTGGAACC
>ASHK01000719.1 GCA_000695745.1 Vibrio madracius
GCTTCTTTTTCGACAACCTGACGACAAATGATCATATCGCCAAGCAGATCCATTTCCATCCCAGGAGGTGCTTCGAAAGGAAAGGATAGGACATTAGTTGGTTTATCTTTACCACGGTAGTCGCGGTTGAGCTGTTGGCTCTCTTCTTCATCAACGATACGAATCGTTAACTCAGCGTTTTGTTGAAACGGAATGATGGTTTTGTCTAGCCAATGTTGAAGCTGGTCTGCACTAGGTAAACCTTGTTCTGATTCGACTGCAATTTGAAGATCGAGTTCAATCGCCATTATTTTCCGTCCACCGTTGCACTTTCAGAAGCTGCATCTAGTAGCTTTTGTGACGCTTCACGCTCTTCACGTCGCTGTTTACGCTCTTTGGCATCTTTCGCTTCCCATTTCTCGTAAGCGTTTACGATGCGAGCGACGACAGGGTGACGAACCACATCATCTGACTGGAAGAAGTTAAAACTGATTTCATCAACTTCACTCAGTACTTCAATTGCATGTCGAAGGCCAGATTTCGCGCCACGAGGTAAATCGATTTGTGTAACGTCACCTGTGATAACTGCGCGCGAATTAAAGCCGATACGCGTCAGGAACATCTTCATTTGTTCAACGGTAGTATTCTGGCTCTCATCGAGAATAATAAAGGCATCGTTAAGGGTACGGCCACGCATGTAGGCGAGGGGCGCAACTTCGATAACGTTACGTTCGATAAGTTTTTCTACGCGCTCAAACCCAAGCATCTCAAATAGGGCATCGTATAGAGGACGAAGATACGGGTCGACCTTCTGGCTTAAATCTCCAGGTAGGAAGCCTAGTTTTTCCCCTGCTTCTACTGCTGGACGAGTCAGTAAGATACGACGAATCTCTTGACGCTCTAGTGCATCGACCGCCGCAGCCACCGCGAGGTAAGTTTTACCTGTACCCGCAGGGCCAATACCGAAGCTAATATCATGAGTGACCATGTTCACCAAATATTGAGCTTGGTTGGGAGTTCGTGGTTTGATAATCCCTTTTTTGGTCTTTACAAACACTTCTTTACCATGAGCGATTTCGGATTCAGTATTTTGCTCAAGGACACCAGATTCTTTAACGGCTAAGTGGATCTGTTCTGGCTCAATATCAGGGTACTGGCCACGCACAGGGGCAGTGTCGACATAAAGTGTTTTGATAATGTCTAGTGCAGCAGCACTAGTGTGCGGTTTGCCCACGATAGTAAAGAAGTTGCTTCTGTGGTTGATCTCGACACCTAAACGGCGTTCTAAATGTTTGATATTGTCATCGAAAGGACCGCACAAGCTGGATAGACGGCGATTGTCAGAAGGTTCTAGATGAATTTCTAGAGTTACGATTTGATTACTCAATGTTGCCTCACATTTTGCCCATTAGGGCGATGTATGAAGCCCGACTGTGACCGGGCTTCGCATATTTGTACCCAATTAACTCCAAAATAGCACATTGGAGCGGTTTGGGTATAGGCGTTAAGGCGTAAACGTCGCCACACCTAGCTCATCTTCGCGTTTGGTTTTCGCCATCATTTGAGTTGGTGAAATAACGCTACGAAGATCCATGTCTTTTTCTGTTCTTACTAGCTCACCACGTAGGGAGTCGCGAACACGTCAGTGATTTTCACATCAACAAACTGACCGATTAGCTCTGCACCACCTTCGAAGTTAACCACTCGGTTGTTTTCGGTACGCGCACGAAGCTCCATCAGGTTCTTCTTAGACGGACCTTCAACTAAAACACGTTGCTCAGTGTCTAGCATCTGGCGTGAATAACGCATTGCTTGCGAGTTTACAGTTTGTTGTAGCTCGTATAAGCGGTTCTTTCTTAGTTTGCTCAGGAAGATCACATGGGTAATCTGCGGCTGGCGTACCTGGACGAGGAGAGAAGATAAAGCTAAAGCTCATATCAAAATCTACATCCTTGATCAGTTTCATTGTGTCTTGGAAATCTTTATCAGTTTCACCAGGGAAACCAACAATGAAGTCTGAACTGATTTGAATATCAGGACGCGCTTTGCGAAGTTTACGAATGATAGACTTGTATTCAATCGCTGTGTGTGGACGCTTCATCATCGTCAATACACGGTCTGAACCACTCTGTACTGGCAAGTGTAGGAAGCTAACAAGCTCTGGCGTGTCTTCGTAAACAGCGATGATATCGTCTGTGAACTCTAGCGGGTGACTTGTCGTAAAGCGGATACGATCAATACCATCAATAGAAGCAACCAGGCGTAGTAGCTCTGCAAAAGAACAGATATCGCCATCGTGCATTGGACCACGGTAAGCATTTACGTTTTGGCCAAGTAGGTTTACTTCACGTACGCCTTGTTCAGCAAGCTGAGCAATTTCAAACAATACGTCATCCATTGGACGGCTTACTTCTTCACCACGAGTGTATGGAACAACACAGTAAGTACAGTACTTACTACAGCCTTCCATGATAGAAACAAACGCGGTTGCGCCTTCTGCACGTGGCTCTGGTAGACGGTCAAACTTCTCGATCTCTGGGAAAGAGATATCCATTACTGGCGCTTCATCGCTTTGTGACTGCTTGATCATTTCAGGCAGACGGTGAAGAGTTTGTGGGCCAAAGATAACGTCAACAAATGGCGCACGTTCACGAATATGGTCACCTTCTTGAGTCGCTACACAACCACCCACGCCGATAACAACGCCATCTTTTTTATCTTTAAGCGTTTTCCAACGACCAAGTTGGTGGAACACTTTCTCTTGTGCTTTTTCACGGATAGAGCAAGTGTTTAAAAGTAGTACGTCTGCTTCCTCTGGATCTTCTGTTAGCTCATAGCCATTTGCCGCATTAAGCAGATCGGCCATTTTTGATGAATCGTATTCGTTCATCTGGCAGCCCAGGTTTTAATTAGCAGTTTCTTACTCATCACTATCGCTCGTCAGTTATTTAAATCTTTTTCTTGCACAGGCGCTGTATTGGGAAATCAACATAGCGTCTGTTTAAATTATGACCACCATCTTGGCGGTAAGCGGCGTATTGTACTGCTTTAAAAACCGCCTGACTAGAGGTAGTGTAAAATCTCTTTGAGAGCTTATATTTCAATTGCTGTAAGCGGTTATTAGGCCTCACAAAAGCAGGGTTTTTCAAAGGAATTCACTCGCGCTTTGACAGCGGGCTACGTACAATGAATACACATTGAATTTAGGGTAGTAAGAAGACGATGGAACAGTTTGAAATTGCAGTAGTTGGTGGTGGCATGGTAGGAGCAGCGATGGCGCTGGGTCTTGCTAAACAAGGGCGATCCGTCGCGATGATAGAGAAGGTTACCCCTCAAGCGTTTGAAAGTTCACAGCCAATGGACTTGCGTGTTTCTGCTATTTCTCATCGCTCTGTTGACCTATTAACACACCTCGACGCTTGGAGCGCCATAGAGGCGATGCGTGTTTGCCCTTATGCACGACTTGAAACGTGGGAAGCGGAAAACTGTCGAATTCGTTTCAATGCCGAATCTCTGCATCTAGAGCAATTGGGCTACATTGTCGAAAACCGCGTGATCCAACTCGGATTATGGCAGCAGTTTCCTCGTTTCGACAACTTGAAAGTGATTGAGGGTGACGGTGTTGAAAGCTTAACGCTTGATGATGAAGGCTCAACCATCATTTTAGAGTCAGGTCGTGAAATTACTGCAACTCTGGTCGTTGGTGCGGATGGTGCTAATTCCAGAGTACGACAAGCCAGTGGCATTGGTGTGACCGCATGGGATTATCGTCAAGAATGCATGCTGATTAATGTTGAGACGGAACTCCCTCAACAAGACATTACGTGGCAGTGGTTTACCCCATCAGGGCCTCGCTCATTTTTACCACTATGTGGAAACCAAGGCTCATTAGTTTGGTACGACTCCCCTAAACGGATTAAGCAGTTAAAGAATATGAGTCACGCCCAACTAGAGCAGGAGATTGTTGAGTACTTTCCAGCTGAACTGGGTAAGGTTAGCGTATTACAGCACGGTTCATTCCCACTTACACGTCGACATGCACAGCGATATTATAAACACGGTTGTGTATTAGTAGGGGATTCAGCACACACGATAAATCCTTTGGCCGGTCAGGGCGTTAATCTTGGCTTTAAAGATGTAGAAGCCTTGTTGAAAGCGTTTGAAGATAAAGGGGTTTCTATTGAGGCATTGCGTCGTTATGAGCTAGAGCGTCGTCCAGATAACCTGTTAATGCAAACGGGCATGGATGTATTCTATAAAGGATTTAGTAGTACCTTACCACCGCTGGCATTTGCTCGAAATGCTCTACTAAAAGTGGCAGAGCATTCTGGGCCGATTAAAGATCAAGTCTTAAAATACGCGATTGGTCTTAAATAACTTAATAAATGACTAGACAGACTGGGGCGGTGATAGAATCTGAGACTGATTCTAGCGTCGGTGCCCCAGTTGCTTCATCGACGGTAAACAAAGCTAAATTGTCAGAATGCTGGTTTGCTGTCATAAGATACTTTCCGTCTGGAGAAAAACACAAATCTCGTGGGAACTCTCCCCCTGAACTGACAAAGCCTTGATAAGCAGGTACAGCCGGGTCACTTAATTCAAACCAAGAGACGATAGACTCTCCGCGACTTGTTAAATAGACAAAGCGATTGTTCGGTGAAAGCTTAACGGCCGCCGCCGCTTCATGGTTAATATGTTCAGGAAACGCTGAAGTAGAGTAAATTAGCTGCCAACTCCCCTGAACGTTACGCTTGATAACATGCAGTGATTCATCGAGTTCACACAACACATAACCAAACTTACCATCTTGGGAGAAGGCTACATGTCGAGGACCACTTCCCAGCGGCATGACCAAACACTGAGATAGCACCGCATTACTTTCGTGATATTCATAAAAGCTCAACGTGTCGATGCCTAAGTCTACCGTGACGAACTGTTTGCTATTGGGGATAAACTGTAACTGGTGCCCATGAGGGGCTTGCTGACGAGCAGGGTGAACGCTAGAGCCTTTGTTAGACAGTAAAGCTATACGTTCTCCAATAATACCATGTGCCTTCAAGGCAAAGAGCTCGAAGTTACCTGTTCCATAATGAGCGACGCCTAATAATTCTCTATTCGGAGATATTGCAAGGTGGCACGGGTAATCACCATCAAGCAATTTTACTTGATGATCTTCACTATTTGTCGGCACAAAGATAAGGGCCGCTCCTTCCTGTTGAGAACATTCGGAAACGAGATAATGTCCTTGCGCTGTGTGCAGAAGGTAGGAAGGATTAAAGGTATTGGTTATCGATGAAGATATCGTCAGGTTTTGAGAAGTACTAAATTGCGCCGTCCTAAATCCTAAAATATCGCCTTTGGAATACTGTCCAATAGCAACGGAGTAGTCTTGGAAAGTCATAAACATCCTTGAAGATCAGTGTATTGACCTAAGGTTGCCTGCCTAACCTAGAATGAACAGTAGCAAAATACTTTTCTGTGAGCCAATAGAAGAAATTAACGATATTGAAGAAACTTTCAAAGATCAAACTAACGTAATTGTCAGAGAGGAATAGATAGAAAAAAAGCCCGTCAAATGACGAGCTTTCTTAAGAATGGTGCGGAAGGAGAGACTTGAACTCTCACACCTTGCGGCGCCAGAACCTAAATCTGGTGCGTCTACCAATT